>NZ_JBFUCJ010000004.1:0-130407 GCF_056405295.1 Variovorax sp. P1_H2
GGCCGCTTCCTGGTCGACGGCGAGGTGAGCATCGACAACAACCACTGCGAAAACTTGATCCGTCCCTGGGCGATGGGTCGAAAGGCATGGCTGTTTGCTGGCAGCGAGTTGGCGGGTCAACGCGCAGCCGTCGTCATGAGCCTCGCGCACTCGGCCAAGCTGCACGGTCACGATCCCTGGATCTACCTCAAGGACGTGCTCGAGCGGTTGCCGCTGCATCCCAACCACCGCATCGAAGAGCTGTTGCCGCATCGGTGGTGCGCGCCAGAGCCCGCGACGACAGTGCCATGAAGAACATCCAAGCATTGATCGACGACGGCGGCGAGATCACGCTCGGCGCGCTCCCGCCCCATGAATGCGCAGCCACCGCCGCCGACGGCAACAACGCCCTGGCAATGCTGGTACGCCGAGACGGAGAAACACTCAACGCGCTGCTCAAGCGACTCGATCGAGCCATCGGTGCGTACTACGACGACGGTGAAACCGTCGACGAGGTCAACGGCCCCTGATCCGGGATCATCTGGCAAGGTGGGACGACCAGCCGCTTACTGTCATCGAAGACGCTCCCGACCTCGATGAGATGTCGGCCCTATCCAGTCTTGATGAATCCAGGCAGAAGATGCGCGCACTCGGCGAGGAAGTGCTTACAACCGGCAAGCGATGGGCTGCCAAGGCCGGCATTCAGGCCGAAGTCGTCCTGAACGAGGGAATACATGGCCGCATTGCGAACGTCATCGTGGACGAAGCCAGGCGATCCGGCTGCGACCTGATCGTCATGGGCACGCACGGGCGCCGCGGGCTGAGGCGCCTCACCTTAGGTAGCGAGGCAGCGGCGGTGGCACGCAGTAGCCCGGTGCCAGTCCTGCTCGTCAAGAACGATCTGGCTGTCGACTGAACAGCAACCGAGGTGGCCGTCGCGAGATTTCACGGCGTTCCTTCGATTGCTGTAGGGCTGGGCGTGCAACAGTCGAGCGAAGTCGATGTCGTTCCGTGTCACTCGAAAGAAGGCGTCGTGGGCGATGCTACGGGCTTGCCGGCAGCGACCCAGGCGTCAAACCCGCCCGCTATCGACTGCACCTGCAGGTAGCCCATGTCGTGCATGGCGCAGGCGGCCAAGGCCGCGCGACCGCTGGACTTGCAATACAAAACCACCTTGAGGTCACGCGATGCGAGTTGAGGACTGCTGCTGAGCTTGAATTCCAGCAGTCCGCGTGAGGCATGGACGGCACCCGGGACGTGTCCCGCCTGGTACTCGTCAGCCTCGCGCACGTCGATGAGAACGTCGGCCTCGCGGATGGCTTGTTCTGCCTGGTCAACGGAGACTTCCTGGACGCGAGCCTTGGCGGCGGCAACGAGATCGTGAGCAGATTTCATGACTATTAACTTATGTGAATGATCAAATGTCACCGGTTCAGTGCACAGGAAGCGCGTTCACCGGGATACGGAGGTAAGCGACCCCGTTGTCGTCCGGGGGCGGCAGCTGCCCACCCCGCACGTTCACCTGAATCGAGGGAAGGATGAGCGTCGGAACATCCAGGGTTGCGTCCCGGGCCGTGCGCATGGCGACGAAGGCGTCCTCGCTGATGCCGTCGCGGACATGGATGTTGTGGGCTCGTTGCTCGGCGACGGTGGTCTGCCATCGGGGCTGTCGAGACCCCGGTGGGTAGTCGTGACAGACGTACATCGTGGTCTCGGGCGGCAGGTCCAGCAGTCTGCGCATCGAGGCGTAGAGCTGGCGTGCGTTGCCACCAGGGAAGTCCGCGCGCGCGCTGCCGACGTCGGGCATGAAGAGCGTGTCGCCGACGAAGACGGAGCCGTCCACCAGGTAGGCCATGTCAGCCGGGGTGTGACCCGGCACCAGCAGTGCGGTGGCCTCGACGCTGCCAATCTTGAACACCTCGCCGTCCCTGAAGAGGTGGTCGAACTGGCTCCCGTCCGGCAGAAAGCTGCGCTCGAGGTTGAAGAGCTTCTTGAAGGTCGCCTGCACGGTGCGGATGTTCTCGCCGATGGYGATCAGGCCGCCGACCTGGGCCTGGACGTAGCGTGCGCCGGACAGGTGGTCGGCGTGCGCGTGGGTTTCCAGAATCCAGTCGACCTGCAGGCCTTTCTCCCGCACATAGGCCAGCAGCCGGTCGGCCGAAGCCGTGCTGGTGTGCCCCGACTTGAAATCGTAGTCCAGCACCGGGTCGATGACCGCGGCTCGTTCCGTCGCATCGTCCCAGATGACGTAGGAAACCGTCCACGTGTGGGGGTCGAAGAAGCCTTGGGTCGTCGTGCGGGTCTTCATGGGATCAGTGGGTCACCGATTGACGTATATTATCGATGTATACATAATATGTCAATCGAAACTGTCCCTTTCTTCTCTTTATGAAGGCTTCCGCTTTGGTCATCGATCCCGACGCCCTGCGCGGCGCCGCAGGCAAGGCTGTTGGCGCTCTCAAGGTGCTCGCCAATGAAGACCGACTGCTCCTGCTTTGCCAGCTCTCGCAAGGAGAGATGTGCGTGAGCGAGCTGGAAAGCGCACTGGACATTCGCCAGCCGACCCTTTCACAGCAACTGGGCGTGTTACGCGGCGAGGGAGCTGTCCATACGCGCCGCGAGGGAAAGAGCATCTTCTACAGGGTGGCCGATACCTCGATGCTTGAGATCCTCGCGCTGCTCTACCGTCTCTACTGTCCGAAGGAGACCTGATGCCTATCGACTGGAACCGTCTACCGGCTGTTTGCGTCGCTGCCCGAGCCGCAGATTGATGCCTGGGGCCTGAGCCCCACTCTGTTCGCGAGGCGGGCGCGGCAAGCCCCTCCGGCTCAAAGGACATGGCCGGATCGGATTCTCGCCAGACTCCTGGCCTGGTTCTCGACCGCGTTAGCTAGAAGGCCCTCCGAGACCCGCTGGAGAACGCGGCCTCCGCCGCCGCCCGGCGGGCGCGGCGAATGCGGCCCGCTTCGGAGCCGTTCGCTCGAACTGCCGCGCAATGTTGCCGCACACCAGATCGCACAGCTCGTAGACCGCGGCATCCGCGATGCGGAAGTAGGCACTGTTTCCACGGGTTTCCCGCGACACCAGCCCGTGCTGCGTCAACAGAGTGAGGTGCCGTGAGATGTTGGCCGAGCTGTAGCCGCACAGCTGCGCCAGCTCGCCCACGTTGCGCTCCTGTTGGCGCAGGAGATTGAGAATCTGCAGCCGAGTCGGCTCGGCCAGCGCCTGGAAATACGCCGCCACCTGCACCAACGCTTCGTCGGAAAGTCCTTCCATGCTTGGACATGCCTGAAGTTGATCTGGCGCAATCATGCCTCAGTGCTCCCTTCTCATACTCGTCTCCGCGCAATCACTTACTTACCCACTTGACTATTTAGCTATGTGCGCAAATACTATACGAAACATCGGTGCTGTTCCAGTCCCAGCGTATTCGGATTGGGCACCGCCCTCTGAACTGTCCGTATGCTCAAGATTCGCTCGATCACTCTCACAGCCCTTCTCGCCGGGGTCACGCTAGCCGCGTCCGCCTGGGCGGCCGCTGAGCCATTGAGTACCGTGACGGCCCGGCCTTCTGCGACCGCCGCATCGGGTTTTGACGGCGTCGTCGAAGCTGTGCGACAGACGGTCATCGCCGCGCAAGTGTCTGGCGCGGTGGTCCACCTTGACGCCAGGGTCGGCGACTTCGTCAAGGCCGGCCAAGTGCTGCTGCAGATCGATGCCAGGGCTGCCGACCAGAACGCCGCCGCAAGCGATGCTCAGGTCCAGGCCGCACGCGCATCGCTGGAGGTCGCGACCAAGGAATACGAGCGGCAGAAGCAGCTGTTCCAGAAGAACTACATCAGCCAGGCGGCGCTGGAACGCGCCGAATCCGAGTTCAAGGCGACCCGGGCGCAAGTCGCGGCACAAGGTGCCCAAGCCGGCGTGGCACGAACGCAGAGCGGCTTCCATGTCATCCGAGCGCCTTATGCGGGCGTGATCGCGGAAGTCCCGGTGTCGTTGGGCGACATGGCGATGCCGGGCCGTGCCCTGATCACTGTCTACGATCCTTCCGCCCTGCGGATTACCGCAGCCGTGCCCCAGACCGTAGCAGCGCAAGTGGCGACCGGCCAGTTGCCGCGGGCGGAATTGCCCGGACTGAGCGCACAGCGCCAATGGGTCACTCCGGTACGCATGCAGATCCTGCCCACGATTGACGCAGCCACCCATACGGTGCAGCTTCGCGTCGATCTTCCGCCCGGTCTGGACGGTGTCGTACCCGGCATGTTCGCGCGGCTGTGGCTGCCCGTGGCCGGCGGGGGTGCGAGCGCCATGCCGAGCCTGTCGGTCCCGCTTTCCGCCATCGTGCGCCGTGCTGAGCTGACGGGACTCTACGTCCTCAATTCGGAAGGCCGTCCCATGCTCCGCCAGGTGCGGCTGGGCCGTGTCGACGGCGACAAGGTCGAGATCCTCTCGGGCCTGATGCCCGGCGAGAAAGTGGCCACCGACCCGCAGGCCGCCGCTCGCATCCGCCAGACCACGCCATGACACAGCAAGGCCGGTCCTCGTCGCTGGGCATTTCAGGCCGGATTGCGGCGTTCTTCCAGAGCGCCCAGATCACGCCGTTGCTCGCACTGATGGCACTTCTGCTCGGCGCGTTCGCCGTGTTGGTGACGCCGCGAGAGGAAGAGCCGCAGATCAACGTCACGATGGCCAATGTGCTCATCCCCTTCCCGGGTGCGAGCGTGCGGGACGTCGAGCAGATGGTGGCCGGGCCGGCCGAGCAGGTGCTGGCCCAGATCTCAGGCGTCGAGCACGTGATGTCCGTGTCGCGACCGGGCCTGGCCGTGATCACGGTGCAGTTCAAGGTCGGCGTGCCGCGTACCGAAGCCCTGGTGCGCTTGTACGACACGGTCAACGCGAATGCCGACTGGCTGCCCAAGGGCCTGGGCGTTCTCGATCCGATCGTCAAGCCCAAGGGCATCGACGATGTGCCGATCGTGACACTGACGCTCTTCAGCAAGAACGCCGCGGTCGGACCCTACGATCTGGAGCGCGTGGCACATAGCATCGAGGCTGACTTGAAACGCGTGGCAGGCACCCGCGAAGTGAACACGATCGCCGGAGCGGGCCGCGCCATTCTGGTTGAACTCGACCCCGCGCGCATGGCCGGCGCCAGCGTCACCGTGTCAGACCTCCGAACCGCGCTGCAATCCGCCAACCTCGGGTTGCCGGTCGGAGAACTGATCTCGGGGAACCAGGCCGTGGCCATCGAATCCGGTCCGTTTCTGCGGCAAGCCAGCGAGGTCGGCGAACTGGTGGTCGGCGTGCATGGCGGAAAGCCGGTGTTCCTGCGCGATGTCGCCACGGTGCGCGATGGCCCGCTGCCGCCCAGCCGCTACGTCTGGTATGGCGAGGCTGGCAAGGACGGTGCCGGCGCGGCTGAGTTTCCAGCGGTCACCCTCGCGGTCACCAAGAAGCCTGGCGAAAACGCCATCGATGTCGCCAACGCCGTGATGCGGCGGGTCGAGGTTCTGCGCAATACCGTGATTCCCGCCGACGTACAGGTTGCCGAAACCCGCAACTACGGCGCGACTGCCAACGACAAGGCCCAGAAGCTGATTCAGAAACTGCTGTTCGCCACCGCCTCGGTGGTGGCGCTGGTGTTCCTCGCGCTGGGTCGGCGGGAAGCCGCGATCGTTGGCGCTGCGGTGATCCTGACGCTGACGGTCACGCTCTTCGCATCCTGGGCCTGGGGCTTCACGTTGAACCGGGTGTCGCTGTTCGCCCTGATCTTCTCGATCGGCATCCTGGTCGACGACGCGATCGTCGTGGTCGAGAACATTCACCGCCATCAGCAGTTGCATCCCGAGCGCACGTTGGCGCAGATCATCCCGGGCGCGGTGGACGAAGTGGGCGGACCGACCATCCTGGCGACCCTGACCGTGATCGCTGCGCTGTTGCCGATGGCATTCGTGTCCGGCTTGATGGGGCCCTACATGAGCCCGATCCCGATCAACGCGAGCATGGGCATGCTGCTGTCGCTGGCGATCGCCTTCATGGTCACGCCCTGGCTGGCACGCCTCTGGATGAAGGGAGCACCGGCCCACGTTGCCAAGGCCGATGGCCACAAGGCTGCTCACGGCCTGGCAGCCAAGCTCGCGCCGCTGTTCGAACGCGTGTTCCGTCCGCTGCTCGATKAACAGCGCGGCTCGCGCAATCGCCGCCTGCTCGGCCTTGGCATCGGCATCCTGATCGCGCTCTCCCTCGCGCTGCCCGCGACTGGCCTGGTCCTGCTGAAGATGCTGCCTTTCGACAACAAGTCGGAGTTCCAGGTCGTCGTCGACATGCCGGCTGGCACCCCGGTCGAACAAACCGCCGCGGTGCTGCAAGAGCTGGGCGCTTACCTGGCAACCGTGCCCGAAGTCACCGACTACCAGGCCTATGCCGGCATCGCTGCGCCGATCAACTTCAATGGACTGGTGCGCCAATACTACCTGCGCGCCGGCGGCGAAGTCGGCGACCTTCAAGTCAATCTCGTCGACAAGCACCAGCGCAAGGCGCAGAGCCACGCGATCGCTACACGCGTGCGGCCCGCTCTGCAGAAGATCGGCGAGCGCTTCGGCGCCAACATCAAGGTGGTGGAAGTTCCCCCTGGCCCGCCGGTGCTGTCGCCGATCGTGGCCGAAATCTATGGACCCGAGGCTGAAGGGCGGCAGCGGGTCGCGAAGTCGGTACGCGCAGTGTTCGAGAAGACCCCGGGGGTGGTCGACGTCGACGACAGCAGCATCGCCGCGGCACCGAAGACCCTGCTGCTCATCGACCGCCAGAAGGCGGCGATGCTGGGCGTGCCGCAGCAGGCCATCGTGACCACGCTCAGGGCGGGCCTGGCTGGCGAGGCCACGGCTTACCTGCACGACCAGAGCAAGTACCCCGCCGCCGCGACCCTGCAGTTGCCGGCCGAACGCCAGGGGGACCTGAACACGCTGCTGCAACTCACGGTGCGCAGCGCCGCGGGCAACCTGGTGCCCATTCGCGAACTCGTCAAGGTGACGGACACCGTGCGCGAGCAACCGCTCTATCACAAGGACCTGCTGCCGGTGAACTATGTCGTCGCCGACATGGCCGGGAAGCTCGACAGCCCGCTCTACGGCGTCTTTTCGATGCGCAGTGAGCTGGCCAAGATCGCGACACCAGGTGGAGGCTCACTTGTCGAGTATTTCATCCGCCAGCCCGAGGACGCCTACCGCGATTACGCGCTCAAGTGGGATGGCGAGTGGCAGATCACCTACGAGACCTTCCGCGACATGGGTGCCGCCTATGCCGTCGGCCTGATACTGATCTACCTCCTGGTCGTGGCACAGTTCGGCTCCTATCTGACGCCGCTGATCATCATGGCGCCGATCCCGCTGACGATCATCGGCGTAATGCCCGGTCACGCGCTGCTGGGCGCGCAATACACGGCGACCAGCATGATCGGAATGATCGCGCTGGCCGGGATCATCGTGCGCAACTCGATCCTGCTGGTGGACTTCATCAACCTCCAGGTCCGCGAGGGGATGCCGTTCAAGGACGCCATCGTGCACTCGGCCATCACGCGAGCACAGCCGATCATGCTGACCGGTCTTTCGGCGATGCTGGGCGCCTTCTTCATTCTCGACGACCCGATCTTCAACGGCCTGGCGATCTCGCTGATCTTCGGCATCTTCGTCTCCACCGTGTTGACGCTGGTCGTCATTCCGATCCTCTACTACGTCGCCTATCGCAACCGCCTGGGCGCGATCACTGGGTCTGCAAAACCGGACTCGTCCACTTTCTCTGTCCTACCTGAAGGAGCTTCATCATGACTTCCTGGCAACTCGTGCGTCTCGTCGCCGGCTCATTCATCCTGCTGTCGTTGGCACTGGGCATCCCTGGCAGCCCGATCTTCGTCAGTTCCTGGTGGCTGGCCTTCACCGCGTTCGTCGGCGCGAACCTGCTGCAGAGCGCACTGACGAAGTGGTGCCTCATGGAGACGATCATGCGCAAGCTCGGTGCGCGCCCGGGCGCCTGAGCGTGGCAGCACGCGGCCTCCCCGTCGGGCAATCGGCAAGTGGCGCGAGCCCGGCCGCTGCCCGAGGGTTGTCGACCCTGCAAGGCTGGCTCCTGGTCGGCGCGATGGCGCTCGCCTGCACCTCGCAGGCAGCCCGTGCGGCCGACCTGATCGAAGTCCTGCGGGCGGCCGAGCAAAGCGACATGGACTACGCCGTGGCACGGGCTGCACATGAGGCCGCGCTGCCGCGCCGCGACCAGGCCGCAGCACTCTGGCTGCCGCGTGTCAACGCGAGTGCCTCGGCCGGATTCGCCACCCGTGACACGGAGACCCGCGGTGCCCAATTCTCCGCGCCCGGTTTCGGCGTCTCGAACAACGTGAACTTCAACACGTCGGTCAATGGAGGCACGGCGGGACGTTGGGCGCTCACGGCAAGCCAGCCCCTCTACAACCCCGAGCGACGCGCCCAGCAGCAACTGCTCGGCTTGTCGGTCGACCTGGCCGACCTCGAGTGGCAGACTGCCCGGCAGTCGCTGATGCTGCGCACCGCGCAGCGCTATTTCGACCTCGCGCTGGCGGAAGAGTCGCTGCGCGTTCTGAAGCTCCAGCTGGATGCCGTGCAACGAGCTTCGACCGAGGCGAAGGACCGTTTCACGATGGGCGCGACACCGGTCACCGACACGTATGAGACGGGCGCCCGCCTGGCTGGCATTCGGGCGCAGGTGCTGGCAGCCGAAAGCGATGTGCAGCTCAAGCGCAACCTGCTGGCCGACAGCACCGGGATGCCGGCCCCGACGCTGTCAGCCCGCCTGCCGGCCGGCCGCTCCGCGGACACCCAGCCGCGGCCATTGGCGGCGTGGCTGGCCGACGCGCAGGCCGGAAATCCCGACGTCCGCATCCGGGAACTGGCCTCCGAAGTCGCGAAGCAGGAAGCGTCGAAATTCAGCCTGCAGTCGTCCGTCGCGGTGGACGTCGTTGCTCAGGCCTCGCGCGAGCAGCTCAACGGCAGCGGTGACTTCGGCTCCGCCTCCAACAAGGGAACGGACCGCATGATCGGGGTGCAGATCTCCGTGCCCCTGTTCACCGGAGGCTATCGCAGCGCCAAGCAGGAAGAGGCCCTGCGCCTGGCCGACAAGGCAGCCACGGAAGCCGATCGCAGTCGGCAGACGACCGCACAGCAGGTCCGGTCCGCCTGGCTGGGCTTGAGCGTCGGTGCCGAACGGGTGCATGCCCTCTCGGATGGCGTGAAGGCGAGCGAGGCGCGGCGGGATGCAACGCACCTGGGACACCAGGTCGGCCAACGCACCACCCTGGACCTGCTGAACGCCGAGAACGATACCGCCGCAGCCCGCCTGGCGCTGGTGCAGGCCCGCGCCGGACTCTTGATGGATCGGCTACGCCTCGCGGCGCTTGTCGGGCAACTGGACGACGTCTCCTGGCGCTCGGTCAATGAGGACCTTGAGCCGATCCCGGCGCCTCGGCAATAACCACCCGCTTCAGACCTCTTTCACTACCGATGGCCGGGCACACCGGCAACGAGGAGACACAACCATGGCCCACATCGTCATTCTTGGTGCCGGCACCGGCGGCATGCCTGCCGCCTACGAGTTGCGCGCCGCACTGGACAAATCGCACCGCATCACGGTCGTGAACGCCGTCGACTACTTCCAGTTCGTTCCTTCCAACCCGTGGCTCGCAGTGGGCTGGCGGGAGCGCAGCGCGATCACCTTCCAGATCCGCCCCTACCTGGAGCAGAAGGGCATCGAGTTCGTCGCCCAACGCGTGACGCGCATCGATGCAACGGGCAACGCGCTCGAGCTGCAGGACGGCAGCAAGCTCGCCTACGACTATCTCGTCATCACCACCGGCCCCAAGCTCGCCTTCGACGAGGTGCCTGGCGCCGGCCCGGATGGGCACACCCAGTCGATCTGCCTGGTTGACCATGCCGAGAAGACCTGGACGCAGTACCAACAGTTCCTGAACGACCCCGGCCCGGCAGTCATCGGTGCGATGCCTGGTGCATCGTGCTTCGGGCCTGCCTACGAGTTCTCTTTCATCTTCAACACCGATCTCAAGCGCCGCAAGCTGCGCAACAAGGTGCCCATCACATACGTGACCAGCGAGCCCTACATCGGCCACCTGGGGCTGGGCGGCGTTGGCGACTCCAAGTCGATGCTCGAAAGCGAGTTCCGCAACAACGACATCAAGTGGATCACCAACGCCAAGGTCACGCGAATCGAGCCCGGCAAGATGTTCGTGACCGAGATGGACGAACACGGTCAGCCGAAGAAGGAGCACGAGCTGCCTTTCAAGTTCAGCATGATGCTGCCTGCGTTCAAGGGCGTCGACGCGGTGGCTTCGGTCGAGGGCCTGTGCAACCCGCGCGGATTCGTATTGATCGACGAGTACCAGCGCAGCAAGAATTACCGAAACATCTTTTCAGCCGGGGTCTGCGTCGCCATTCCGCCGGTCGAAGTGACCCCCGTTCCGACGGGCGCACCGAAGACCGGCTACATGATCGAGACCATGATCACAGCCATCGTGCACAACATCGTCGCCGAACTCAACGGCCGGCCGGCAGACGCCAAAGGCACTTGGAACGCGATCTGCCTTGCCGACATGGGAGACACCGGCGCTGCCTTCGTGGCACTGCCGCAGATCCCGCCGCGCAATGTCAACTGGTTCAAGAAGGGCAAATGGGTCCACCTGGCCAAAGTCGCATTCGAGAAGTACTTCATGTACAAGATGAAGAACGGCACATCCGAGCCGATCTACGAGAAGTATGTCCTCAAGGCGCTCGGCATCGAGCGGCTCGAGCGCTGATTCATCGGTTCCGGAGATCATCGATGGAAGCTGGCGCCGCGAGGTCTCAGGTTCGCCGGCGCAAGTTCGTCAAGTCGAACGACCCGGTCCGCGCGCCGGACGGCCTCCTCTCAAGGCCGGCATCCGGCGCCGAGGTGCCAAGGCAGGCCTCGACGATTTGATTTCCGTCAAGGTCGGTCTCGGGCAAGCAGCCTAGGCTGCAGTTCGACAAACATGGCGCATGGGAGCAGCGGATGGACATGCTGGACTGGGCGAGAGGGCCATTGTTCTATGCGGCATTGACGGTTTTCGTGTTCGGTGTGGCATGGCGACTGTTCGCCCTGGTTCAACTTCCGGCCGCGCCGGAGCCAGCCCCCGCCCGCAAGCCCTTCGGCAAGACCGACGCGTTTCGCGCAGCGCTCATACGAATGTGGCCACGCCAGGGCATGCCGGGCAGCGCAACGCTGGTGACATTCAACCCCTATGTGTTCCACATCGGTCTCGCACTGATCTTCTTCGGCTATGCACCGCACATCGCCTTCATTCGCTACCTGACCGGCCTGGGATGGCCGGCACTGCCCGACTTCGTCATGTATCTCTCAGCCGCAGCGACCATCGTCTCCCTGTTGATGGCGCTGATGTTCAGGCTGACTGACCCCGTGCTCAAGAAGATCTCCCGAGCCGACGATATGGTGACCTGGGCAGTGACGATGCTGCCGCTGATGACCGRCATGGCGCTGGTGGGCGAGCCTTCCTCAGCCATCCTCGCGCAGCACCATGTTCTGTATCGCGGGCCGCTCGCGATCCATCTGATGAGCCTTGAGCTGCTGCTGATCTGGTTTCCTTTCGGCAAGCTGATGCACGCGTTCCTCTTCCTGCCTGCGCGCATGCAACTGGCCACCTTCCTCGGGCGCCGCGGAGTACGGCCATGATCGACATGGCCGTCTTCAAGCAGTTCCAGGAGGCCATCGAGCACCTGGGCGAGATGGCGAGGCCCGAGCCGATGGCCGACGAGGAGCGGGTCATCCGGGCCAAGGCCGTCATGCGACGCAAGACCGACCGCGCATTGGCGCTCGATCTCGAGGCATGCGTGAATTGCGGCTACTGTTCCGAGGCCTGCCATTTCTACCGGAGCACGCAGGATCCGAAGTACACCCCTACGCGCAAGCTGGATCTTCTACGGCGCGTGCACGCCCGGGAGGGCTCGGCGTTCGCGGCCGTCCGGCGCTGGTTCACACGTGACATCAGCGCGGATGATCTGCGGGAATGGCAGGAGTTGGTCTACGACTCATGCACCGAGTGTGGCCGCTGCAGCATGGTCTGCCCCATGGGCATCAACATCGCTCGCGGCGTCAACGTGATGCGCGAAGCGCTGTCGGAGGCGGGCCTGGTGCCGCTGGAACTCATGGCGGTTGCGCAGGAGCAAGCCGGACGCGGCACGGTGTTCGGCGTTGGGCCGGTTGAACTGGCTCACGTGGTGGAGGTGCTGCGCGCCAGGGGCATCCGGATACCGCTCGACGAGCCACGGGCCGACGTGATGCTGGTCACGACAGTGATCGACGTGCTGCTGTTCCAGGATGCCTTGGCCGCAACTGCAAAAATCCTGAACCATCTGAACATCGACTGGACATTGCGCAGCGCAGGGTTCGAGGCAGCCAACTTCGGACTGTTGTCCGGAAACGAGGCATTGCAGAGAGCGGCGAGCAAGCGACTTATCGACGAGGCCGTTGCAATCGGCGCCAAGGCGGTGATCCTGCCCGAATGCGGCCATGCCTACCCGGCGCTGCGCTGGGACGGGCGGCTGCCCGATGGGAAAGCGTTGCCATTCGAGGTGTTGGCGGTTGCCGAGTTTGTCGGACGTGAGATCCGCGACGGACGCCTCGCGTTGGTGCCCGGTGATCCCGATCGCAAGTTGACCTATCACGACGCCTGCAAGCTGGCGCGCCATGGCGGCGTTCTCGATGAGCCACGAGCCGCGCTGAATGCGCTGGGCGTGGATTTTCGGGAGACCTCGCCCACTGCGGAACTGAATTGGTGTTGCGGCGGAGGCGCCGGGGCTTTCCTGATCAACCGCGCGGCGCCTCTTCGACACAAGGCCTGGCAAATCAAGCGCGCGCAGATCGATGCCACGGGCGCCGACACGGTCGTGCTGTCCTGCGCAAGTTGCCGCCTCAATTTCATGGAAGGTGCCGAGGCCGAGCAAGCGCAGATCCACATCGAAAGCCTGGTCGAGACGGTCGCGGCCCAGTTGCCGCGAGAACCTAAGCAAGCCGCCATCGATGTCTAGGGGTCCACAAGAAGAACAATGGCTGCACGGCTGGAACCGCCCGAGAGCGTTGATATCGGTTAGGTTTCGCGCACCGACTGAGCTCGACCTGATACTCGTGGAGGGCAGAGCGGGTCTGCCTACCTCGCGGCCTCGGCGGACATCTTCAGCGAGTCGAACAGTTCGACGAACACACGGCGCAACCACTCGCTGCCCGGGTCACGGTGGAACCTCTGGTGCCAGGTCATCGAAACGTCGAAGGCCGGGAACTGCACGGGTGGTGCAACGAGCTGCAATTGCATGTGACGCGCAACCATTGCACCGAGGTTGCTGGGCACTGCGCCGATCAAATCGGTGCTCGCCACGACGGGACCCACGCACAGGAAGCTGTGAACCCTTAGTGCAACCCTTGCCTTCACGCGAGCGCTTGCCAGAACCTTCTCGACCGCCGCGGCATGTTGCATGCCCTTGGGCCCAGCCACCACATGGGCCAGCTCACGCAGTTGCTCGCGGCGCAGGCTTCCCCTGACCTGCGGATGATCCGTGCGGGCCAGATAGACGAAATGCTCGCGAAAAAGCCGCTGGTGGTGCATCTGCTTGCCGAGGTCGCCAAGGTAGCCCACCGCAAGGTCGATCCGGCCTGATGCCAAACCGTCGAAGAGCTCGCCCTGGCTCGGCGAAACAGCTTCGATGATGACATTCGGCGCCACGTCGGCGAGGTGCAGCATCAAGCGCGGAAGAAAGAGCCGCTCGCCGATGTCGCTCATCGCGACCCTGAATGTGCGCGCCTCCTCGCCTTGATTGAACGTGGGCCGGTTGACGGTGGCGCGCAGGATCTCCAGCGCCGAGCTCACGGGAGATACCAACGCATCGGCGAAGGGCGTCGGCACCACGCCGCGCTGTTGCCGCACGAACAACGCGTCTCCGTACATCTCACGAAGCCGCCCGAGTCCTCGGCTGACCGCGGGCTGGGTCAGGCTGAGCTGCGCACCGGCTGCCGTCAGGTTTCGTGTGCGATAGACCGTCTCGAAGAGTTCAAGCAGATTGAGGTCGACCTGGCGCGAAAGGAGGCGGGAAGTGCGGCTTGTCTTGACATGTGCTGAGGACATATCACGAATTCTATTTTTTCATTTCAGGAATGTCACTGAACTTTCTACAGTGGCGGCAGATAGGAAAAAGGAGACATTCCGTGATCAACCTGCTCGACATTCGTTATGTGCGGCTCGGCACCCCGCAGCGTGACCAGACGGACCGCTTCGCGCGTGAGGTGCTCGGCCTGGAGCGGGCGCGGCAGGAGGCGGGCGCCTCCTACTTCCGCAGCGACAGTCGCGACCACACCCTGGTGTATTTCGACGGCGACCCCGCGGACCATACGGTGGGCTTCGAATTGCGTACCGCCGAGGAATTGGAGGCGGCCGCTGCGGAACTGAGCAACGCCGATGTCGACGTTCGCCCCGGTTCCGCGGACGAGTGCGAGCAGCGCCACGTGCAGAGCTTCGTCCACTTCAGGGATCCCACCGGCAACAAGATCGATCTGGTGCTCGGCCCGCATCACAGCGGGCGCCGCCATTTCCCGTCGCGGGATGCCGGCATCACGGGCTTCAGCCATGTGGGACTTTGCACGACCGACGCTCGGCGCGACGAGCGCTTCTGGACCCAGGTGCTCGGGGCGCGCGTGAGCGACCGCATCGGCGATGCGCCATTGCTGCGGATCGACGAGGTGCATCACAAGATCGCATTGTTCCCGGCGAACCGCTCGGGCGTTCAGCACGTCAATCACCAGGTCGACAGCGTGGACGACATCATGCGCGCCTGGTACCTGCTCCAGCAGAAAGGGATCGAGATCGCTTTCGGTCCTGGTCGCCACCCGACCTCCGGCGCTCGCTTTCTCTACTTTCGCGGACCGGACGAAATGATCTACGAGTACTCCACCGGCGTGCGCACCATCTCCGCGGAAGAGGAGGCGACTTATCAGCCGCGGCAGTTTCCTCGTGCCAACGAATCGTTCTGCATGTGGGGGGCTGTGCCGGACATCGCCGAGTTTCGCGAACCCGCCGAAGGAGCGCAGGCTTGAACGCGTCCCCAGCCGATCGGCGCGAACTGCGGGTGGCTGCCCGCGCGTTGGCGCGCCATGGTCTGGCCCACGCCTATGGCCATTGCAGCGTCCGGCTCGATGAGGGCAGCTTCCTGGTCTGCGCTGCGCGGCCGATGGGCCTGATCGGACCCGGCGAGCCAGGCACGGTGGTGCCCGTGGCCGGCGCCTTGCCCGCAGGCGTGCTGGGTGAGGTTCGACTGCACCAGCAGATCTATCAACGTCACGCCAACGTCAATGCCGTGACCCGCACGATGCCGCCCCTGCTCATGGCGCTCGGCACCGCACGGCGTACGCCCCGGACTCGCCATGGGATGGGCGCCTACTTCGGTGCCGGTGCGGCCTTGTGGGACGACCCGCAACTCGTTCGGGACGACGACCGGGCCGCCGCGGTCGTCGACGCGATGGGGAACGCCAACGCGATCGTGATGCGCGGCAATGGGGTGCTGGTCACGAGCGACTCGCTGGCCAAGGCGGTGGTGCTCACCTGGTACCTCGAAGATGCCGCGCGGATCGAGCTTGCCGTGCTGGCGGCCGGTTTGCAGGACGAGTCGGTCGTGTTCGATGCGCTCGAGCGTGAACAGCGGGCCACCGAGGCGGGTGGAATTTTCGAGCGAATGTGGCAGTTCCTGACCGCAGGCGACCCAGAAACCAATGTCCAGGAGGCACAACCTTGATTCTCAACTTCATCAACGGCGAATACCGCAAGGGCCGAAGCGGTCGGACCTTTGACGACATCAACCCCGTCGATGGCACGCTCGTCGACAAGGTCAGCGAAGCCGCGCGCGAGGACGTCGACGATGCGGTGCGCGCGGCACGTGAGGCGCTTCGTGGTCCTTGGGGCTCCCTCAAACTCGCACAACGCTGCGACCTGCTCCATGGGCTCGCCGCCGAGATCGATCGCCGCGCGGAGGACTTCATTGCCGCCGAGGTGGCAGACACTGGCAAGCCGCGCTCGCTGGCGTCGCACCTCGACATCCCGCGCGGCGCCGCGAACTTCCGCGTCTTTGCGGATGTGGTGCGCAACGTGCCGACGGAGAGCTTTGCCGGCCACGCGCCGGATGGCAAGCCCGCGCTGAACTACGCATCGAGGCGGCCGAAGGGCGTGGTGGCCGTCGTTTGTCCGTGGAATCTGCCCCTGCTGCTGATGACGTGGAAAGTCGGGCCTGCGTTGGCTTGTGGAAACACCGTCGTCGTCAAGCCCTCCGAGGAGACGCCGGCCACGGCGGCGCTGTTGGGTGAGGTCATGAACGCCGCGGGCATCCCCAAGGGCGTCTACAACGTGGTGCACGGCTTCGGACCGGACTCCGCCGGCGAATTTCTCACCACGCACCCGGACATCGATGCTGTCACCTTCACGGGAGAGACGTGCACGGGTGCCGCGATCATGCGGGCGGCCGCCGAAGGCATCAAACCCGTCTCGATGGAGCTCGGTGGCAAGAACGCAGCGGTCGTGTTCGAGGATGCGGACCTGGACGTGACCATCGCCGGCCTGGCCCGCTCGGTCTTCGAGAACTCGGGCCAGGTCTGCCTTGGCACGGAGCGTGTGTACGTGCAGCGCCCGGTGTTCGACGCCGTCGTGCAGCGACTGGCTGCCGCCGCGGCGCGCTTGAAGCCCGGACGACCCGACGACGCCGAGGCCAATTTCGGACCCCTGGTGTCGGCCGAGCACCAGACCAAGGTCCTCGGCTACTACGCCTTGGCGAGGGATGAGGGCGCCACGGTGGTCCATGGCGGTGGGGTGCCGAACGTACCGCCAGCGCTCAAGGGCGGCGCCTGGATCGAACCGACGGTGTGGACGGGACTGCCGCACGGCTCGCGTGTGGCCAGCGAAGAGATTTTCGGCCCCTGCTGCTGCGTCATCCCTTTCGACCGCGAGTCCGAGGCACTGCAGATGGCGAACGACACGCGCTACGGCCTGGCCGCTTCGGTCTATACGCAGGACGTCGACAGGGCGCACAGGTTCGCCGCCGCCTTGAAGGTCGGCGTCGTGTGGGTCAACACCTGGTTCCTGCGCGACCTGCGCACCGCTTTCGGGGGCTCCGGTGCATCCGGCATCGGACGCGAGGGAGGCGTTCACTCGCTCGAGTTCTACACCGAGCTCTCCAACATATGCATCAAGTTCAACGGAGCGACGCCATGACGACGCGTGAAATCGAAGCGGCAGCGCAGTCGCTGTGGAGCGCCGCAACCGGCGGCAAGGCGATCGCGCCCTTGCGGGAGACCTTCACCGGATTCGGCCCGGAAGAGGCTTACGCCGTCCAGGAGATCAACACGCAGCGCAAGCTCCAAGCCGGCGGGCGGCTGGTCGGCCGGAAGATCGGCCTCACTGCGAAGGCGGTGCAGAAGCAGCTCGGCGTGGACCAGCCCGACTACGGCATGTTGTTTGCCGACATGGCGATAGCGGACGGCGAGCCGGTGCGCTGGTCGACGCTGATGCAACCCAAGGTCGAGGCCGAGGTCGCACTGGTCATGGCGCATGACCTGCTCGAACCCGGCATCACGATGGCGCAGATGCTGCGCGGCGTCGCGTTTGCGCTGCCGGCCATCGAGATCGTGGGAAGCCGCATCGCCGAATGGGACATCCGGTTCGTCGACACGGTGGCGGACAACGCCTCCAGCGCTTCGTTCGTGCTCGGAAACACCCCGGTGCGCCTCGACGGCCTCGACCTGCGCCTGGCGGGCATGGTCATGGAGCGCAAAGGCGAGCAGGTCAGTCTCGGCGCGGGCGCTGCGTGCCTGGGACACCCGCTCAATGCCGCCCTGTGGCTCGCCAACAAGATGGCCGCGCTCGGCCGCGGGTTGAAGGCCGGTGACGTGGTGCTCACCGGTGCACTGGGCCCGATGGTTCCTGTCAAGCCCGGAGATGTCTTCGAAGCCCGCATCCAGGGACTCGGGTCGGTACGCGCGGTATTCGAGGAGCAGCAACAATGAACCCGCAACGCATTGCAAGCTTGGCGCAGCGTGTCGACGATGCGGCTCGCCATGCGAAGCCTATCTCGCAGTTCGCTCAGGAGGAAGCGCTCGGCGTCGACGCGGCCTACGAGATTCAACGCGGCTCGATCGCCCAGCGCCTGGCGCGCGGTGAACGGCGCACCGGCATGAAGATGGGCTTCACCAGCCGCGCCAAGATGGTCCAGATGGGCGTGCACGACATGATCTGGGGTCGGCTGACCGACGCCATGGCCGTGCCGGACGGCGGGCAGGTGTCGCTGAGCCGCTTCGTCCATGCGCGCGTGGAGCCCGAGCTGGCCTTCCTCCTCGGCAAGCCACTGCCCGCGGGAGCCAGCCTCGCGCAGGCCCTCGACGCCGTGATCGCGATCGCTCCGGCGCTCGAGATCATCGATTCGCGCTTCGAGAATTTCCGCTTCTCGCTGGAGGACGTCATTGCCGACAACGCATCGTCGTCGGGATACGTGATCGGTCCCTGGTGCGATCCGCTGCAGGACTTCAGCAATCTGGGGCTCATCCTGTCGATCGACGGCAGGCCGCGGCAGGTCGGCAGCACCGCTGGAATTCTGGGCAATCCCCTGCGGTCGCTCGTTGCTGCGGCGCGTTTGAGCGCAGCCGCGGACGAGCCGCTGGCGCCTGGGTGGCTGGTGATGGCCGGCGGTGCAACCGCCGCCGAAGCCCTCGAGCCCGGACAGCACGTTGCGCTCGAGATGCAAGGTCTCGGCCGCGTCGAATTCAACACCACCGAATGAGGCGAACATGCCATTGATCCAGGTCACCCTGATAGAGGGCCGCAGTGCCGAGGCAAAGACCGCCCTGATCCGCGGGCTCACCGACGCTGCCGTCGAAGCCACCGCTGCGCCGCGCGACTCCATTCGCGTGATCCTGCAGGAAGTGCCGGCCGCGCATTGGGGCGTGGGCGGCGTTCCCAAGGGAGTCGCTGCAGAGCAGGGGGTGAACCGTGGCTGATCGCAAGTTGAAAGTTGCCATCATCGGCAGCGGCAATATCGGTACGGACTTGATGATCAAGATCCTGCGCCATGGCCGACATGTCGAAATGGGCGCCATGGTTGGCATCGACGCCGCCTCCGACGGCTTGGCCCGCGCGGCGCGCCTGGGCGTGGCCACCACCCATGAAGGAGTGGAAGGGCTCGCGCGCCTGCCGGTGTTCGCGGACATCGACCTTGTCTTCGACGCGACTTCAGCGCGTGCGCACGTCTGGAACGATGCCTTCCTGCGTGAACTCAAGCCGGAGATCCGTTTGGTGGACCTGACACCCGCGGCGATCGGTCCCTATTGCATTCCTGTGGTCAATGGCCAGGCGCATCTGGACGCACCCAACGTCAACATGGTGACCTGCGGCGGCCAAGCCACCATCCCGATGGTGGCGGCCGTCTCGCGCGTGGCGAAGGTGCACTACGGCGAGATCGTCGCGAGCATCTCCAGCAAGAGCGCCGGACCGGGCACACGCGCCAACATCGACGAGTTCACCGAGACAACATCCAAGGCCATCGAGGTGGTCGGAGGGGCTGCCAAGGGCAAGGCCATCATTGTCCTGAATCCGGCCGAGCCGCCGTTGATGATGCGCGATACGGTCTACACGCTGAGCGAATTTGCCGACGAAGACGAGATCGCGGCGTCGGTCGCCCGCATGGCCGCCGAGGTGCAGGCCTACGTGCCGGGCTATCGCCTCAAGCAACGGGTTCAGTTCGACCGGATCGAGGCCGACCGTCCCATCCGGATCCCAGGCGTGGGTGCGCGCATGCATGGACTCAAGACCTCCGTCTTTCTGGAGGTGGAAGGCGCTGCGCACTACCTGCCGGCCTACGCAGGCAACCTCGACATCATGACCAGCGCGGCCCTGCGCACCGCGGAGTCGATGGCCGAGCGGATGCTCGCCGCCGTGGCCGCTTGAAGGAGACCGGACATGAGCCAAGAAGTGAACAAGAAGATCTACATCTCTGACGTGACGCTGCGCGACGGCAGCCATGCCATTCGCCACCAGTACAGCGTGGAGCAGGCCAAGACGATCGCCAAGGCGCTGGATGAGGCCAAGGTCGATTCCATCGAAGTGGCCCACGGCGACGGTCTGCAGGGCGGCAGCTTCAACTACGGCTTCGGCGCCCACACCGACATCGAGTGGATCGAGGCGGTCGCCAGCGTGATCAAGCATGCCAGGATCGCGACCTTGCTCTTGCCGGGCATCGGAACCGTGCATGACCTCAAGGCTGCTCATGACGCCGGCGCGCGCATCGTTCGCGTGGCCACGCACTGCACCGAGGCCGACATCTCGAAGCAGCACATCGAGTATGCGCGGCACCTTGGCATGGAGGCCGTGGGCTTCCTGATGATGAGCCACATGACCACGCCGCAGGCGCTCGCGCAACAGGCCAAGCGGATGGAGAGCTACGGCGCGACCTGCTGCTATGTGGTGGACTCGGGTGGCGCGTTGAGCATGAACGATGTGCGCAACCGGTTCCGCGCTTTCAAGGATGTGCTTCAGCCCGAGACAGAGACGGGCATGCACGCGCACCACAACCTGAGCCTGGGCGTTGCCAACAGCATCGTTGCGGTGGAAGAGGGCTGCGACCGTGTGGACGCGAGCCTCGCGGGCATGGGCGCAGGAGCGGGCAACGCGCCGCTGGAAGTGTTCATTGCCGCAGCTGCGCGCCTGGGATGGAACCATGGAACGGACCTGTACAAGCTGATGGATGCGGCCGACGACATCGTGCGCCCGCTGCAGGACCGACCCGTGCGGGTGGACCGCGAGACGCTTGCGCTGGGCTATGCCGGTGTCTATTCGAGCTTCCTGCGCCATTCGGAAGTGGCTGCCCGGAAGTATGGCCTGAAGACGGTCGACATCCTGGTTGAGCTGGGACGGCGCCGCATGGTGGGTGGCCAGGAAGACATGATCGTCGACGTGGCACTCGACCTGCTGAAAGACATCGAGCACGGGCGTGTTCACCAGACACCCGGCATGAGCGAGGCCGGCTGAGCTTCGACCCCGGGCGCCGCTGGGCGCCGCGGCGTTCTCGTCGCTCGATACGCACCACGTACGCGAACTCGGAGCTGCACGTGGATATTGAAAATGACAAAGGAGACTTTCATGAATCGAATGAGCGTTCGCCGATCGCTTGTCGCATTGGCGATTTCGATGGTCGCTGTGATGCCCGCGGCACAGGCGCAGTCCGCTGGCGCGAAGTGGCCGAGCCAGCCGGTGCGCTTCGTGGTCCCGTTTCCTGCTGGCTCAGCCCCTGATGTGCTGATCCGATTCGTCGGTGTCAAGCTCTCCGACAAGTGGGGGCAGGCGGTGGTGATCGACAACAAGCCCGGCGGCAGCGGTGTCATTGGCATGAACACCCTCCTCACCGGCCCCACCGACGGCAGCACGTTCGGTTTCGTGCAAGGTTCCGCGATCTCGGTGGCTCCGAGCACGATCAAGGGCGTGGCCTACGATTTCAATCGCGACTTCGTGCCGGTCACCCTGGCGGCCGTGGCGCCCTTCATGCTGGCTGTGCCGGGCGATTCTCCCTACAAGACGCTTGGCGATTTCATCGCCGACGCGAAGGTGAAGCCGCAAGGCATCGAAGTCGCCGACAACGGTCGCGGCACCGCGCCTCACCTCGCCTCTGCGCTGCTCGGCCTTCAGTCGGGCGCCCAGTTTCTCGAGGTGCACTATCCGGGTGGGGCCCAGGCCATGCAGGCGACGCTCGGCGGTCAGACCAAGATGATGGTCGAGACGTACAACGTGGTGGCAGGCAATGTGCAAGGTGGCAAGATGCGCGTGCTGGCGTCGATGAGCGATCGCGTCGAGCCTGGCCTGGACAAGTTCCCGCTTGCCAAGGACACAGTCCCCGGCGCCGTGGCCTTCGGCTGGTTCGCCGTGATCGCGAAGAGGGGGGTCGACCCCGCCATCCTCGCCAGGCTCAACAAGGACATGGGCGAAGCATTGCTGCTGCCTGATGTGGTTGCCAAGTCCCGAGAGCTGGGCACGTACCCGCGCCCCGGCACGCCGGAGCAACTGGCAAAGTACATCGACGACGACCGCAGGACCTGGCAGGGCGTTCTCGACAAGCTGAACATCAAGCCGGAGTAGAACTCAAGGCAGATTCCTTGCGCTGCTCCGCCCGCTCGCGCAAGCAGCAGCCCCATCACGTATTCGATCGCCGGCCGTGCGGGCTATGCTTGGGTCCGCATGTCCTTCCTACCCGCGTTGCGGCGCCCGGTCTCGCTCGCCGCTGCCCTCCTGTCGCTGGCCGCGCCGCTTGGCGCCGCCGCGGCTTCGCGCTGCCTCGAGACCGCCGCGCAGTCACCGGCGCCGGCCCGTGCGCTGGCCATGGCCGCCGCCGCGCGGCGCGAGCATCAGGCCTTCGGCGGCCAGGCCATGGATGCCGAGGGACGGTTGATCGAATCGGGTCTTTCGGAGGCCGAGGACGTGCGCTCCCGTCCGTGGTCGTCGGCACCCTGGGAGCGGGTGCTCGGCTATTGGCGCGCGGCCGATCCCCAGCCGGGCCGCCTGCCCTCGCTGGTTCGATTCGGCGCCCTCCGGCCGGCCGATCGCCAACTCCTGGCGCAGGCACTGAACCAGGCCACGACCGCGCGCCTGCAGGGCCTGGGCGTCGGGCCCGACCAGGGGCTGGAATCGCACGAACTGCGCGCCGCGCAGGCCGCCATCGACCGCGTCGCCGTGATCGACACGCCCTGGTCCGCTGCCTTCGTGAGCTGGCTCGCGCGCGAGGCCGGGCTCGGCGCCGAGGAGTTCCGGTTCGCCGAGGCACATGCCGACTATGCGGGCGCGGCGTGGCAGGCCGGCAGCGCCGAAGCGGCCGGCCGCCCGACCGCCTATGCGATGCGCGCCTGCGACATCACGCGCACCTCGCCGCGCGTCGGCGACCTGGTCTGCCAGGCGCGCGGTGCCGGTGCCGGCCTCGACAGCTTCGAGAAGATCGGCGAGGTGCTGGCTGCGCGCCGCACCGGCGGCGAGCTGCCGATGCACTGCGACGTCGTCGTCAGCGTCGATGCCCAGGGGTTCGACGTCATCGGCGGCAATGTGCTGCAGTCCGTCACCTTGCGCCGGCTGGCCTTCGCCCCGGGCAGCACGCTGCTCGACCCGAGCTACCTGCCCGATGGCTGCGGTGCCGCCCGGGCCGGCTGCGTCGACCGCCACATGAGCCGCCAGCCCTGGTCGTTGCTGCTGCAGTGGCGTTGATTCAATGCGCCAGCGCCGCATCGAGGGCCGAGGCGTCCTCGGTGCCGCTGCCGTCCAGCGCTTCCTCGACTTCCGTGCGCGGCAGCGTCGGCGCGAAGGACTCGATGAAGGCGTAGACATAGCCGCGCAGGTAGTTGCCGCGGCGCACCGCCAGCTTGGTCTCGTTGATGCCGAACAGGTGGCCGGCATCGACCGCGCGCAACTGCGTGTCGCGCTCGGTCTCGTAGGCGATGCCGGCGACGATGCCCACGCCCATGCCGAGCTCGACATAGGTCTTGATCACGTCGGCGTCCATTGCCGTGATGGCGAAGTCGGGCCGGATGCCGCTGTGGGCAAAGGCCGCATCGATGCGGGTCCGGCCGGTGAATCCGGCGTCGTAGGTGACCAGCGGGAAGCGTGCCAGCCGCTCGAGAGTGAGCGGGCCGTCGAGCAGCGGATGCCCGGGCGGCGCGATGACCGAGTGGGTCCAGCGGTAGCAGGGCAGGGCGACCAGCTGGGGGTAGTCGGCCAGCGCCTCGGTGGCGATGCCGACGTCGGCCTCGCCGTCGAGCAGCATCTGCGCCACTTGCTTGGGCGAGCCCTGGCGCAGGTGCAGCTGCACGTTGGGAAACTTGCCGCGGAACTCCTGCACGGCGACCGGCAGCGCGTAGCGTGCCTGCGAGTGGGTCGCGGCGATCGACAGCGAACCGCTCTCCTGCGCCAGGAACTCCTGTCCCGCCTGGCRCAGGTTGTGGCTTTCGAGCAGCACCCGCTCGATGATCGGCAGCAGATGGTCGCCGGGCGCGGTCAGGCCGGTCAGCCGCTTGCCGGCGCGGGCGAACAGGGCCAGGCCGAGCTCGTCCTCCAGTTCGCGGATCTGCCGGCTGACGCCGGGTTGCGAGGTATGCAGCGCCTGGGCCGCTTCGGTGAGGTTGAAGCCGCATCGCACGGCCTCGCGCACGGAGCGCAGTTGTTGGAAATTCATCGGAGCCAGATCGGGAGACCGTGCCAATCAGCACGAGGCTGCCGATTCTGCGGGCGCGTCCGCCCATGGCGAACTACCGATTCGTTGCATTCAAATAAGGGAAATATCTGTAGCGATCAAGGCCCGGGATTCAATTGAACCCGAAGTGCGTCGGCAAACGCCTGCGGGCGCTCGATGTGGGGGATGTGTCCCACCCCGGGCAAGACAGTGAGCGTCGCCTGCGGGATCCAGGCTTGCAGCGAACGGGCCTGCGCCAACGGCGTGATGGTGTCCTGCTCGCCCCAGATGAGCCTGACTGGCGGTCCGCCGCTGGCCCACGCCCGGATCATCGAGGGCGAGAGACTGGCAGCGGATTCGCAGGAAGCGCCCGCGAATGCGAGCGCCCAGTCTCCGAGCCCCGCGCTGAAACCTTGACGTTGGAAAGGCACCTGGTAGTACGGCGTGAGCTGATCGGTCACGACTTCCGTGCGGTGCACGAACTTCTTCAGAAGGGTTCCCGTGAGCCCTGGCCACGTCGCGGTCGCTGCGACGACGGCGGTTCGAACGCCACGGTTGGACAGCAAGAAGTTCGGGCCTGCGTCGACATCGCAGGCAGGCGCTTCGCCGAGGGGGCCAAGGCCAAGCGCCGGATCGACGAGCACGAGCTTGCGAACACGCCCGCCTGCGCGCATCGCAGCCTCGAGCGCCGGGCCCGAGCCGAACGAATGCCCCACGAGGGTGACCGAGCCCCCCAGGCTGTCGATGAGGCTCAACACCCGCCGGGCTTGCGCCGAACGCGAATAGTCCAGTCCCGCATCCTGCCCCGCGGCCTTCGACAGACCGAAGGGAGGCAGGTCCACCGCCACCACGTGCCAGCCCGCTTCGCCGAGCGTCCGGGGCAGTTCGAACCAGGTCCCACTCCAGGCGCCGGTGCCGTGCAGAAGGAGAACGGTCGGGCGCTGGGGGTCGCCCCACTCCTGCAGGTACAGCTGCGCGTCTCCCGCGCGCACCCAACGCCCCTTCCCGGCGGCGATCTGCTCGACGGTCTTCGTCTCCCGCATGGCGCGAGCCACCTGTGCGCAGGCGGTCCATCCCAGGATGGCCGCCAGGACAGCGCCAAGGAGGAGCAGCAGCACGGTGGCGCCACGCTTCGCGGCCGAGCCGCCCGCGCTGGCCTTCGGTCCGCTCATGGCCTAGAAGTCGTAGACATGTTCGATCGCACCGGCGCCCAGATCGGCTTCGACCTGGCGCAGAAGCGCGCCGAGCCGGGCGACGGGCGCGGCCATCACCACACGCACCGTCCCCGGCCGAGTCAGGATGGGTTGCTTGAAGAGCAAGCGCGTCCGAGGGTCTGCGGCCGACCAGTTCTCCGGCACCCGCAGGCTGACCACGATCTCGCCGCTGTTGCCGGCGATCTCCTTGAAGTCGATGCCCTGGCCCGCGAGCCAGCGGCTGTAGGCCGTGAATCCCTCATAGCGCGGGATCGTCGCCAGCCCATCGGGCGCCGTGCCGCTCAGGACCTTGTAGTCCGGGTGTGCGCCGTCCTTTACGGGTTCCTTGCTGAGGACCACCGCGGTGACCGGCAAGGGGGCGTCATAGATGGCATGCGTGCCGAGCTGGATGGCCTGGGCATAGCCGGCCTTCACGAGCAGCTCGGTGGTGAGCGCGAAGCGGCGCTCCCATCGCCGGATCAGGTCGGGACCGGTGAGCGGGAGCTGGGCCGCCCACAACTGCTGGAGTTGGCCCCAGAAGTCGAACAGGTACCAGGGGTCGACGCGGATGAAGTCCACGTAGGCCTGCGCATAGCGGGCGGCGAACTTCTCCTCGGGGACGCTGGCCGGGCCGGACTTGGTGGCTTCCGCCAGCCGGCCCACGGTGTGCTCGTAGATGCCTTTCAAGGCGTACTCGACGGTGGTGCTGGTGCCGATCACCATCACCATCAGGTGGTAGCCGCCGTTGAAGGGGTACTTGCCGAGCTCGCCATTGACCGCGCCGTAGCCCTGCCAGAACTGCCCGATGTGGGCGAACAGCGGAAAGGCGCTCGGCGTCGCGCCGCTGGACAAGTAGGCGGCGTACTCCGCGGGGCTGTGCACCAGGTACCACTCGGGGAAGGTCAGGAAGGTCTGGTCGGGTGTGCGCCGATGCTCTTCCGGCGTGACGGGGGCCGCGCCCGCGGCCAGCGCACCGGCCCAGATCGCCGCGGCGAGGCTGAACGTGCGAAGGCGCTTCATGCGGCCAGCTGCCGAGTCGCCGGGGCTTGCTTCACGAAGCACAGCAGCACGTTGTCGGTCGGGTCGTTCTCCTGGAGAACGCGCGCACCGGTGTCCGAGAAGCCGGCGCGTGCCAGCCGCTCGACCCACGTCGACACGGGCTCGAAGAAGCGAAGCTCCGCCTGGTTCGTCTCCCAGGTCTCGCCGAGACCGGCGTTGAAGACCGTGTGGGCGAGCGACACCATCGCGCGCAGATCTTCGGAGCGCACGTCGTGATCGCGAACGATGAAGGCGCCGCCCGGGCGCAACACCCGATGGATCGACGCCAGGAACCCTTCCAGGCGCTGCACCGTCATGTGATGAAGCCCGACGTAGCAGGCCACGAGGTCGAGGCTCTCGTCGGCGACCGCGTCGGGTGGCAGCGGGGCGTAGTCGGCCAGCAGGAGGTGCACGCCGCCGAGCTTGCGCAGCTGTCCCCGCTCCATGATGTCGACGGGCGAAAAGGTGGGCGCCTTGTCGTCGATGAAGAACCGGGGCCCGCTGATCTGGAGCGCGGCATCGAGCCCGCGGAAGTACCGGCCCTTGGAGCCGATCTCGGCGTAGCCTTCGAAGCGGTCGCGGCCCCCGAGGACCTGCAGGGTCTGGCGCGTCATCTCCGCCTTCTGCTTGATCAGCGAGGGCAGGGCATGGGTCAGGTCGGCGAGCAGCGGCTTGATGCCCTTGAGCTCGCGCTGGATGTAGCGGTAGACGCTCTCCTCGTCGGGGTGCAGCTGGCACGCCTCGCGAATGAGCTGGTGGAACCGGTCCTCCGGGACGGTTCGGAACACGCTCTGGAGAAAGCGATAGAAGGCATCGGACTGCCGCACGTCGCCGAAGACCTGATGGAATTCGGAACGGGGTGGCAAAGCTGGCGTCCTTGCCGTGCCGCTGCCGACCAAGCCCGTCCGGTGGTACTTGTTCCAGAGGACATTGGTGAACCTGAAGTCCGGATCCAGCTTCTCCTTGAGCGCGAGGTACTCCCTCGCCCGCGGGTAGGCGCGATGGAACTGCTCCGGCGTGCCATGGGGCTGGTAGGGCAGGTAGTAGGTGCCGCCGACCGACAGCACGGCGTCGATCAGCTCGCGCGTCCAGACGCCCACCCGGCTCTTCGCGTTCTCGCGGGTGCGCTGCTTGTGGTAGAGCACAAAGGCGAAGGTCTCCCTCGGTGCCCAGCTCAAGAGCGTGTGGGGGTCGGGCATGGCATGCCGGATCGAGACGTTCAGCGCATTCACCCGGTGGCGCCGAAGGACGGCGGCCATCAGGGGCACGAATTGCTCCAGCTTCTCGACCGGCACGAAGTACTCCTGCAGAACGTAGGTGCGGTCCTTGCGCGAGGGCGGCTCCAGCTCCGCGACGTCGTAGCCGGCCTCGTAGTTGCGCCAATGCACCTTCTTCCGAAGGTACAGCAGGGGGTCGATGAACTTCTCGCGGCGCTCCTTGCCGAAAGGCGTCTCGGAGACGGCCCAGAGGAAGTACTGGTGCAGCGGGTACGACTTCGCAAGCGGCTGCAGTCGCGCCGTCGTCGTCRCCGGCGCTTCGGTCTCGACCCAGGTCACCGAACGCACCGTGGCGTAGTGCGGCGCGTACAGGTCGGCGTTGTGGAACACCGCCTTGGGGTTGTTCCGGATCTCGTTCTTGAAATGCGTCCAATAGTCGGCCAGCGGCATGACCTTGTCGACGCGCTGAACGCGCTTGTTCTCGGCCAGGTCGAGTTCGATCTCGACCACCACGCCCAGGCCGCCGTAGCCGCCGATGACACCGAAGAACAGGTCCGGGTTGAGCTCCCGGCTCGCGTGCCGCAGCTCGCCGTCATGCAGGGCCACCTCGATGCTTCGCACCGACAGCACCAGGGGTCCCAGCCCCACGTATCGACCGTGGCAGTTGACGCTCAGCGCGCCGCCGACCGTGAAGTTGGCATAGGTCTGCATGATCTTGACCGCCATGCCATGCGGATCGACGAACTTCTGGATGTCGCACCAGCGCACGCCGGGTTGCACGCGGATCGTCTTGTCGCCGGGCGAGAAAGCGACGATTCGATTCATCGAACGCATGTCGAAATGCAGGCTGCCGGGGCTCGCCGTCTGCCCGCCCATGCTGAAGCGGCCGCCGCCGATGGAGACCGGTCCGGAGGTCCGGCGCAAGGCCTCGACGACATCCGCGGTGCAACTGGGTGCGACGATGGCCATGACCCGCACCGGGTTCAGTTGCGTGACGTCGTTGACGATGTGATGGTTGGTCATTGCAGGGAAGCGTCGGCAGGAGAGGTCACGCGAAGGTAGTCGGCTCGCAGATCGGCAGGCGATCCGTAGCGTTCGGCGCCGGCGGCCGTGCCGCGAAATCCGCACTCCACGAGGAGGACGATGGCGCCGGCGACAGGAACGGCGGCAAGCAGGAGCCACGCCGCCGACCGGCCCCGGTCATGAAGCCGGCGGCCCCATACCGAGACCATGTGCACCACGAGGGCCAGCACCGGGATCAGGTCGAAGGGTGGGCCGAGGTGCTGCCGCACCCCGATGCACAGCCAGAGACCGAGCGGCAGGAACGTGCCGACTCGAAGCCAGAACGAGGCTCGACCGAGTCGACCTCGCAGAGTGAACTCTTGAAGCCAGGACTTCTTCATTTGCCTTGTGATCCGTGGGAGGTCCGGTAGCGACCGGGGGCTGACGCCCCGCATCCTACCGTGGGCGTATCGAAATGTGTTCGGGGCGGCTCCGGGTTTCGAGAGGCCCACTGTCGGTCGCAGGATCAGAATGTAGCGGCGGCCCTGACCGAAGCTGGCCTGGGGTTCGCGCGGCGCCGGAGCGCGGCCTGACGATCGGGCCCGGCCGGATGTTCTCGACCTCAAACACCTACGGGCACTTCATGCGGCTCAACTACAGCTATCGGCGGTCGCCGGAGATCGAGGCGGCGGTGATCGATCGCGGTCGGATGGCGGCGACGATGTCGGGCCGGAGCGCGCCATGACTGCGGATGCGCTGCTGTGGACGATGCTGGCGCGGCGCTCGGTTTCGCCGCGGCGCCTGGGGCTGCCGGGGCCGAGCGCGGCGCAGCTCGGACTGATGGTGGATGCGGCGCTTCGCGCGCCGGACCACGGGCGCATGCTGCCCTGGCGGCTGATCGATTTCGCGGCCGCGCAGCGGGAGGAGCTGGCGCAGCTGTTCGAGGACGAGAAGCGCCGCCGGACGCCGGATGCGACACCCCAGGACATCGAGCGCGCCCGCGCGCATGCGACGCAGACGCCGACCATGCTGGCCTTCGTCGTGCGGCCCGAGTCCGATGCCAAGGTGCCGGTCCACGAGCAGTGGCTGGGCGCGGGCGCGGCGCTGGGCCAACTGCTGCTGGCGGCGCATGCGATGGGCTTCGGCGCCATCGTGCTCAGCGGGGAGCGCTGCAAGGACGCGATCCTCCGCGAGGCGCTTGGCATCGCCCCTGCGGAGACGCTGGCCGGGTTCGTCAGCATCGGAACGATCGTTGCTGCACCGCCGCCCGCGGTGCGGACGGAACGGGACCGCGTCTTGTCGAACTGGAAGCCCTAGCGGTGAAGGGTCGAGGGGGTCTTTCTCAGCTCCTGCGCCAGATCGACGAACGCGCGCAGCTTGGGCGCCTGTGACGCGCGCCTCGGAAAGTACAAGAACAGACCCGGCTCCTCGAAGGCCGACCTGGGAACCAACTGCCGGAGCTGTCCATCACGAATCTCCGCGCGCACCAGCGGTTCGAACAGGTACGCGATGCCCACGCCGGCCAGCGCGAGCTCTTTGGCGTACAACGCATCGGTCACGCGCACCGAGCCCGGCACCTCGACGGACACCTGCGCGCCCCGCTCGCGCAGGTCCCACGCGTACACGCCGCCGGAACTCACGAAGCGATAGCCGATGCAGTTGTGCTTCGCGAGCGCCGCGATGCTGCGCGGTTCGCCGGCCCGCGAGAGGTACTCCGGCGACGCCACCATGATGGCGTCGAACGGCGGCGTGAGCCGCACCGCCACCATGTCCTGAGCCACCGTGTGGCCGAGGCGCACGCCCGCGTCGTAGCCGGCGGCGACGATGTCGGTCAGGCCATCGTCGGAGGCGACCTCGACCACGAGTTCGGGATGGCGCCGCGCCATTTCCGCCACCAGCGGCGTGATGGCGAGCGGCAGCGCCACATGCGGTGCGTTGATGCGCAGCAGGCCGCCCATGCGCCCGCTCTCGGCGCCGAAAGCATCGACCGCGTCCGAGATCTCGCCCATCGCAGGCGCCAGCAGGCCAATGAAGGCCGTGCCGGCCTCGGTGAGCCGGACGCTGCGCGTGGTGCGCGCGAACAGCGGCTGGCCGAGCTGCTCTTCGACCGTGCGCACCGCATGGCTCACGGCCGATGCGCTCATGCCCAGTTCGGCCGCCGCCGCCGCGAAGCCGCCGCGGCGATGCACCGCGAGAACGATCGCGAGATGGGGCAGAAGCGTTCGATCCATTCATGCATCGTATCGCACAGTGCTTTCGATCAAAACGATCTATTCGCCGAATCGAATTGCTGCGAAAGTCAGGCCATGCCCCGATGAAACCCGTCGCACCCACAACGCACCGAAGGAGATCCACCATGACCGCAGCCACCCCTCAGACCTGGTTCGTCACCGGCGCCGCCTCGGGCTTCGGCCGTGCCTTCGCCGAGCATGCGCTGGCGCAAGGCCACAACGTGGTCGCCACCGCGCGCGACACCGACCGCCTCGCCGGGCTCGTCGCCCTCGCCCCCGGCCGCGTGCTCGCCGCCGCGCTCGACGTCGACGCGTCCGGCGCCGCCGAAGTCGCCGTGCAAGCCGCGGTCGCGCGCTTCGGCCGCATCGACGTGCTCATCAACAACGCGGGCTACGGTGTGGTGGGTGCGCTCGAAGAGACCTCCGACGCCGACCTGCGCGCGCTCATGAACACCAACTTCTTCGGCGCCATGGCCGTCACGCGCGCCGCGCTGCCGGTGCTGCGCGCGCAGYGATCGGGCGCCATCGTCAACATCTCGAGCCTGGGCGGCCAGCTCTCGTTTTCGGGGTTCAGCGCCTACTCGGCCTCGAAGTTCGCGCTCGAAGGCGCGTCCGAAGCGCTGGCGCAGGAGGTCGCGCCCTTCGGCATCAAGGTGCTGATCGTCGAGCCCGGCCAGTTCCGCACGCAGCTGGGCGGCAGCGGCATGCGCCACATGCCGGTGATCGAGGCCTACCAGCCCATCGTCGGACCGACGCGCGAGTTCGCGCATGCGATGCACAACACGCAGCCGGGAGACCCGCGCAAGGCTGGCGCGGCGATCGAAGCGGCGCTGAATGCCGAGAGCACGCCATTGCGGCTACAACTTGGCGGCGATGCCGTCGATGCGATCCGCGCTCACGCCGAAGCGCTGCTTGCGGAGACTGCGGCTTGGGAAGCCGTGAGCCGCGGCACCGATTTCGACCCGGCGTGACCGCGCGATCCGGGCTGGCTTGCGGCCACCGGCCGACCCGCAGTCCGGCGTGAAAGCTGCCCGTCATCTGCGCAGTCGCATCGAAACCGAAAACCTGTCCGCGGGATGCACCGAGACTGAAACCTCGAAAAGCTCGCCGTCCGCATCGAAATAGCGACGCACGATCTTCAGCGCCGATGCGCCTGCCTCCACCTGGAGCTTCCGGGCCATGTCGCCATCCGTGATCGTGAACGCCCGGACATCCTGGTGGATCTCTGCGATGTGCCGGTCGTAGCGCTCCTCGATCAACGAACTGATCAAGGCGTCCGGCGATGCCTCCACGAGTTCTCCGATCTCGGCATAGTTGGGGTCGATGTACACGTCGGTCCAGCCGATCGGCATTGCATCTTCATCTCCGACCATGCGCAACGTGGAGATGCGCAGCCAGGATGTTCCATCGCCGCACCCCAACTCCTTCGCCAGGTCGCCTGTCACCGTCTCGGGCGCGATCGACTGCACCACGCGCAGATGCTCCTCGCCGAACTGGACCAGATCATCGACGGATGCCAGCGACGGGCGAAAGCCCGCCCTCGGCTTCGCCGAAATGACCCGCGTGCCGACGTTCTTGCGCCGCGACACCAGTCCAAGCTGCTGCAGTTCGGCCAGCGCAGCCCGCACGGTGTGCCTGCTGGTGCCGTAGTGCTTGCACAGCTCGAGCTCAGTCGGCAGCAGCGCGCCGACGCTGAAGTGACCCGACGTGATCGCCTCGGTCAGGTGGCGGGCAATGTTCGCGAAGTTGGCCCTCTGCGGAGCCGGTTCAAGCGTGGTGTTCATGGCTTAAGGGTAAACCCCAAATTGAAGTTATGTCCGAACATATTAAAGTCGAATATGTTCGGACATATTAGTATTCATCTCTTCCCACTTCAAGAGGCATTCATGTCGACTCCTTCGTTTTCCATGGCCAGCACCGTCGTTGATTCCATCCTGTTTCGCGACGCCTTCGGCACGCAGAAGATGCGACAGATTTTCTCCGATGGCGCGCTCATCCAGCGCTACATCGATGTCGAGGTGGCGCTGGCGAAGGCCGAAGCGCGCGTCGGCGTGATTCCGGCCGATGCGGCCGAGGTGATCGCACGCGAATCGAGGATCGAGCGCATCGACTTCGACCACATGCGCCACGAGACGGACATCGTCGGCTACCCGATCCTGCCGCTGGTGCACCAGCTCGTCGAGATGTGCGGCGAGGCCGGCCGCTACGTGCACTGGGGCGCGACGACGCAGGACATCATGGACACGGCCGTCGCCCTCCAGGTGCGCGACGCGCTCGACAGCATCGATGGCGACATCCGCGCGTTGCGCAGCATCCTGGCCTCACTGGCGCGCAAGCACCGCGACACGCCGATGGCTGGCCGCACCCACCTGCAGCAGGCGCTGCCCGTGACCTTCGGCTACAAGGTGGCGGTCTGGCTCGCGATGTTCGACCGTCACCAGCAGCGCCTCGCCGAATTGCGCCCGCGTGTGGCGGTCGTCGAGTTCGCCGGTGCGGCTGGTACGCTGGCATCGCTCGGCGACAAGGGCTTCGAGGTCCAGAAGGCGATGGCCGCCGAACTCAAGCTGGGCGTGCCCGCCACGACCTGGCACGTGGCGCGCGACGGCTTTGCCGAGGCGGTGAACCTGCTGGCTCTCGTCACCGGCTCGCTCGGCAAGATTGCGCTCGACATCATGATCATGGCGTCGACCGAGTTCGCCGAGGTCTACGAGCCCTTCGTCAAGGGCCGCGGCGCGTCGAGCACGATGCCGCAGAAGCGCAATCCGATTTCCAGCGAGCTGATGCTGGCGGCCTCCAAGGCGGTGCGCCAGCACGCCGGCCTGATGGTCGACGCGATGGTGCAGGACTTCGAGCGCGCCACCGGTCCGTGGCATGCCGAATGGATCGCGATCCCCGAGAGTTTCATCCTGACCTCGGGCGCCTTGCACCAGGCGAAGTTCGCGCTCGGCGGACTGATCGTCGACGAGGCCCGCATGGCGCACAACCTCGGCATCACCAAGGGCCTGATCGTGGCCGAGGCCGTGATGATGGGCATGGCGCCTCACATCGGACGCCAGCAGGCGCACGACGTGGTCTACGACGCCTGTCGCACCGTGAACGAGAAGGGCGGCAACCTGGCCGAAGCCCTGGCGGCCATCCCCGAAGTCACGAAGCACTTCGACCGAGCCACCATCGATCGCCTCACCGATCCCGCCAACTATCTCGGCCTTGCGCCGCAGATGGTGGATCGCGCGCTGGCGCTGTCCGCTGAAGTCGGCGCCTGAGGCGCATGGAGAGAGACAACATGACAACCACATCCACCGTCGGGGCGACCGCGCTGGCCCTGCCGAAGAAGCTTCCCTGGTATCGCAAGCTCGGCATGCAGGTGCTGGTCTCGCTGATTCTGGGCATTCTGGTCGGCTTCGCCTTTCCCAAGTTCGCATCGCAGCTCAAATTGCTCGGCGACATGTTCCTCTCGCTGATCAAGGCGGGTGTCGCGCCGCTGGTGTTCCTCACCATCGTGCACGGCATCGCCTCAGCCGGCGACGTCAAGAGCGCCGGGCGCGTCGGGTGGCGCTCGATCGTCTACTTCGAAGTGATCTCGACGATCGCGCTGTGCTTGGGCCTGCTGGCGGGCAACCTGCTGGGTATCGGCAAGGGCATGACCACCGTCGTGAGCGGCGCCGCCGCGCCGGTGGCGAAGGCAGCGGCACCCCAGGGCTTCCTGGAGTTCATGGCGCACATCGTCCCCGACAACTTCGTCGGTGCCTTCGCCAAGGGCGAGTTGCTCCAAGTGGTGGTGCTCGCCGTGATGGTCGGGATCGGGATCCTCGCGATCYCGGAAGGGCGCCGCGAGAAGGTCAATGGCGGACTGGACTACATCTCCGAAGTGCTGTTCTCGTTCATCAACCTGGTGATGAAGCTGGCTCCGATCGGCACCTTCGGCGCCATCGCGTACTCGGTTGGCAGCAACGGCGGCGCGGTACTGATTGCCCTGGCACAGCTGGTGCTGAGCTTCTACGCCGTCATCGCGATCTTCATCGCAGTGGTCCTCGGCCTGGTCGCAAAGGTCGCCGGCTTCAGCCTGTGGCGCTTCCTGCGCTACATCAAGGACGAGATCCTGATCGTGCTCGGCACGGCGTCCTCGGAAAGCGCGCTGCCGCGCCTGCTGATCAAGCTGGAGCGCCTGGGCTGTGCCAAGCAGACGGTCGGCCTGGTGCTGCCCACCGGCTACGCCTTCAATCTCGACGGCACGTCGATCTTCATGGCGATGGGCGTGATGTTCATCTCGCATGCGTACGGCGTTCCGCTCTCGATCGATCACCAGATCGGCATTCTTCTGCTGATGCTTCTGACGTCCAAGGGCGCGGCCACGGTGTCGGGCGGCTCGTTCGTGGTCTTCGCGGCCACCGTGGCCTCGACGGGGATTCTTCCGGTCGAGGGTCTGGCGGTCATCTTCGGCGTCTATCGCTTCCTGTCGATGGCGATCGCCACCTGCAACACGATCGGCAACAGCGTCGCCGTCGTGGTCGTCGCGAAATGGTCGGGCACCTTCGATCCGAAGGTCGCCGAGCGACACCTGTATCCCGAGCGCTATCCGGACATCGCCGCAGCCGATGCGCAACTGGACGACGGCAATCTGCTGCCGGAAGACATGAAGGACACCAATCCCCATCCCGCCGGCATCGACATGCATGTGCCGGCCCCCGCTCGCTGACCTCTACCCATTTCCCGAGGAATTCATCATGAAGTCGAACTGGAAACTTGGCGCATTCGCCCTGGCGTTCGTTGCAGGAAGTGCGTTCGCCCAGGCCTACCCGACGAAGCCGGTCACCTGGATCGTTCCTTTCGCGGCCGGCGGACCCACCGATGCGCTCGCGCGCAACATCGCCGAGCGCGTGGCCCGCGAACTTGGCCAGCCGATCATCATCGACAACACGCCGGGGGCAGGCGGCACGGTCGGCGCAGCCAAGGCGGCACGCGCTGCGCCCGACGGCTACACCATGCTGGTCGGCCACATGGGCTACATGGGCGCCGCGCCTGCCTTGTACAAGAAGCTCAACTACGATCCGGTCAAGGACTTCGCCCCGGTGTTCCGTTTCCCGGATACGCCGTTGGTACTGATGGTTCGCAAGGAGCATCCGGCCAAGGACATCAAGGCGCTGGTCGACTTCGGTCGCGCCAACCCGGACAAGCTGTTCATCAGCAATGCGGGCGTCGGCTCCAGCTCGCACCTGATTGCCGCGCTGTTCGCCTCTTCCGCGGGCATCAAGGTTTCGCAGGTGCCCTACAAGGGCGCCGGGCCGGCACTGATCGACGTGATCGGCGGGCAGGTGGACGGCATCTTCGACCAGACCAACACGGCGCTGCCCCAGATCAAGGAGGCGAAGGTGCGTCCGCTGGCCGTCACCTCGAAGGTCCGGCTGCCGCAGCTCAAGGATGTCCCGACGCTCTCGGAAACCGTGCTGCCGAACTTCGAAGCTTCCACCTGGTACGGGATCTACGCGCCCAGGGGCACGCCGCAGCCTGTGCTCGACAAGGTGCAGGCGGCCTATCAGAAGGTCATGACCGACAAGACCTTCACGGACAAGATGGCCGAGCAGGCGATCCAGTTGCTGCCGGCCGATCAATACACCGGCGCGGCATTGGGCAAGCACACCGAAAGCGAGGTCGCGCGATGGAAGACGGTTGCGGCCAAGACCAACATCTCGCTGGATTGAGCATGGTCGCATCACGTATCGAGCATGACGCCTTCGGCCCGGTCGACATACCCGCCGACCGATACTGGGGCGCACAGACGCAGCGCGCGCTCGGCGTCTTCGAGGTCGGCGAAGAGCGCTTTCCTGCCTGCCTGATCCGTGCGTTCGGGCTGCAGAAGGCGGCGGCCGCGCGCGCCAACCTGCGCTGCGGGGCACTCGATGCGATGCTGGCAGAACCGATCCTGGCGGCTGCCGGCGAACTGCGCGACGGCCGCTTCGATGCGCACTTCCCACTCACGATCTGGCAGACCGGCTCGGGAACGCAGACGAACATGAACGCCAACGAGGTGATCGCGAACCGGGCCAACGAGCTGCTGGGTCAGCCGTTGGGCACCAAGTCGCCGGTGCATCCCAACGACCATGTCAATGCTTCGCAGTCTTCGAACGACAGCTTCCCGACCGTCATGCACCTGGTCACGCTGCTGGAGCTCGAGCAGCGGCTGAAGCCATCGCTCGCATTGCTGCACGACAGTTTGCGGGAGCGCGCCGATGCCTTTTCCGATGTCGTGAAGATCGCGCGAACGCACCTGATGGATGCCGTGCCGATGACGATGGGGCAGACCTTCGACACCTTCGCCCGCCAGGTCGCACTTGGGATCGAGCGGATCGACGCCACCATGCCGCGGCTTTCATCCCTGCCGCAGGGTGGGACGGCTGCTGGCACGGGTTTGAACGCGGCGCCAGGGTTCGATGTGATCTTCTGCGAGGAGATCAGCGCACTCACGGGCCGCAACGTCTCGCCCAATGCATCGAAGTTCGAGGGCATGGCGGCGCACGACGCTTTGGTTGAAGTGTCAGGCGCGCTGAACGTGCTGGCGACTTCGCTGCTCAAGATCGCCAACGATCTGCGCTGGCTCGGATCCGGGCCGCGTTGCGGCCTGGGAGAACTGAAGATTCCGGATGACGGCCTCACGAGTTCGATCATGCCGGGCAAGCGCAACCCGACCATCGCGGAGGTGCTGGCGCAGGCCTGTATGCAGGCCGTGGGCAACCACGCGACGATCACCATGGCCAATGCATCGGGCAATTTCGAACTGAACGTCGCCAAGCCGGTGCTGATTGCCAACCTGCTGCAATCGATTCGCGTGGTTGCCGACGCGTCGAGCGTGCTGGCCCGGCGATTGGTTCAGGGGATCGAGGTGGACCCGGTGCGATTGGCCGGCAATGTCGAGAACGCGTTGCTGATGGTGACGGCGTTGAATCCACACCTTGGATATGACCGAGTGGCGCGGATTACCGCTGTAGCGCTCGAGGAGGGAATCACCCCGCGAGCTGCAGCGTTATCACTTGGGTTTCTGGATGAAGCGACTTACGACCGGATCGTGGATGCCGCAAGGATGGCCAATCGCCGATAGCCGCGCTCTTCGTCGTCCGGAGCCCGGCGGCCGATGCAGCTCGCTACCGCACCTTCGTCGGTCGGCGGTCATCGTCGAGCGCCACATAGGTCATCCGGCATTCAGTCACCTTGGTCGGTACGCCGCCGCCTCGCCGTTCGGTCACCGCTTCGACGTGGACCGTGACGGAGGTCGTTCCGATGCTCACGACAGTGGCAAGGAAGGTCACCAACTCCCCCAGAAGTATCGGCTGCGCGAAGACGAGCTTGTCGACAGCAACCAGCGCGACCAGTCGTCCGGAGATCCTCATGGGCAGAACGCTGCCGGCGGCATCGAGCTTGCCCATGACCCAGCCGCCGGAGATCAGATTCTCCAGAACCGTGTCCGCCGGCATGGGGATGACGCGAAGGACGACCTCCGGCTGCGCGGACGGGGCGCTCGCCGCATCGACAGGCTTGTTCATTGGGTGTTCCTTCGCCGAGGCTGCTCAGCGCTTGTAGGGGAGCATTGTCGAGAGCGAATCGGCAACCTCCAGCATCGCCTTGGCGATCGCCGTCCCGGTCGGTCCGTTCAGTTGATCCGAGAGGCCAGCCGCAACGAGGGAGTGACTCATGCGCTGCCCTTCATCCAGCACCGGAACGGCGACGATCGTGACGCCGTTGATGTAGTTGCCGCGGTCGATGCTGTAGCCGTTCTTGCGCGCGAGCTCGACCTCTTTCTTCCACGCCGCGAACTCAATCGGCTTGTCCCAGCGTACGGTCTTGAAGCGCTTCTGCAACTGCGGCCACGACGCCTGGCCGAATGCCGCCACGAGTCGGCCTGTGGCGCTGACCAGGGCGGGGAAACGGCTCCCGATGTCCACGTGGAGTCCGAAAGGCGCCTGCGCTCTCGACAGTGCGACGACCGCCATGTGCTCGGCGCCCGCGGTCTCGACCCCCATCGTCGTCACGCCCCATTCCTTCGACAAGTCGTCAAGCATCGGCTGAGCCAGACTGGAGAAGGTGCTGTTCTTCACCACGCTGCGCGCGAGGCTGAGCATGCCGATGCCGAGCGAGTAGCGCTTGCTTGCCTCATCGACCTTCAGGAGCTGCTCATCCACCAGCACGCGAACGATGTGCAGGCAGGTGCTGGGTACCAGCCCGAGGTGTTCCGCGATGGATTTGACGCCCATGGGAGGCGACTCTCCCAGAAGGCGAAGGATGGCGATCGAGCGCGTGACTGCGGGAACGGGACGAACGCGACGCGCCTTCGGCGCGGGCGGTGCAGGCGAACGCGACTTTGAGATATCAGGTGGCATGGCGTTGGGGAGGGTTGGACGCGTTTTACCAGAAACGATGCGCGGAACTCGTGAGCCGCAGCCGTGACTTGTCGCTGGAGGCCAGGCGTCGCGCAGGCCCTTGGGCAGCATGACGAGAGCGTCGACAGTGATTGTCTTAGTACAATTACATAATGCGATTGACAATACGTGAACTGGCACGCATAGTTGCGTCAATCCGATTCACAACGCAGAGACAACAGACACCATGAGGAAGCTCACAGACTTCACCTCCTACGCGGATGCCCAGCGCCTCTGTTCAACAGACAAGCTGTGGGAACTGTTCGACGGAGACCGTGACTCCCTGAACATTTCGCACGAGTGCATCGACCGGCACGCCAACGGTTCGCGGCAGGCGGTCATCGTGGCGCATGCGGACGGCAGCGAGGAGACGTTGACCTTCGCCGAACTCGCCGACGCTTCCTCGCGCTTCGCGAACTACCTCGTCGACAAGGGAATCCAGCGCGGCGACCGGGTGGCCGTGATGCTCGAGCCGTCCCGCGCCTTCTATGTGTCCATCTTTGGCGCCATGAAGGCCGGGGCCGTCGCCGTGCCGCTGTTCACGCTGTTCGGACCCGACGGCATCCGGCTTCGGGTGAACGACTGCAATCCCAAGCTGCTGATCACGAACGCAGAGAAGTCGCCGATGGCGAGCAGCATCGAGAACGTCGAGGTCGTCGTGGCCTCGAACGCGTTCCTCGCCGCCCTCGAGGGCTACCCGAGCCAGTTCGAGCCGCAAACCAGGGGCGACGATTTCGCCATCTTCCAGTACACCTCCGGCACCACGCGGGAGTTGCCGGCCGCGGTGCGTCACACGCACAAATCCATCGTCACGCTCATGCTCGCGGCGCTCTACGGAACGGGCATTCGCCCGGGAGACCGCTTCTTCTGTCCTTCGTCGCCGGCCTGGGGCCACGGGCTCTGGCATGGCACCCTGGCGCCGCTGGCGCTGGGCGTGACGATCGGCGCCTACGCCGGGAAGTTCAACGCCGAGCGCCTGCTTCAAGCGCTGCACGGCGGGCGGTTCACGAACATCTCCGCGGCCGCCACCCACTACCGGATGATGCGGCACTCGGGCGCTGCCTCGAAGTACGACTACTTCCTCGAGAAGCTCTCTTTCACGGGCGAGCCGATCGACAGCGAGACCTCGGCCTTCGCCGAGGCGACCTTCGGCCGACCGGTCTGCAGCATGTACGGAACCACCGAGATCGGGGTCATCCTCGTGAACTACCCGGGCGCGGCGGATTTCGTGGTCAAGCCGGGTTCGCTGGGCAAGGCGGTCCCCGGCACGCGGGTCGAGGTGCAGGACATCCACGGTGCGCCGTGTGCGCCCGGTGTCGCGGGTGAGCTGAAGCTTTGGCGCAAGGACGGCTGGGTGCCCACCAAGGACCTTGGCCGGATCGATGACGACGGCTACTTCTATCACGGCGGGCGTGCCGACGACGTGATCATCTCCGCCGGCTGGACGATGAGCGCCGTCGAGATCGAGGACGCGATTCTCAAGCACTCCGATGTGCTCGAGGCCGCTGCGATCGGCGTGCCCGACGAGCTCCGCGGCCAGGTGGTGAAGGCTTTCGTGGTCTCCGACCGGGCCGGGGACGACGCCTTCCTGGGTGAGATCCAGGAACTGGTGCGCAGCCGCCTCAGCCAGCACGAGTATCCGCGCCAGGTGGCGTTCGTGGCGGAGCTTCCCAAGACGCCCGCCGGCAAGGTCCACCGAAAGATTCTCCGTGAGCGAGAGCTTGCGAATTCAACCGCGGCGCTCGCCGCAATCCACTGAAGTAAAGAAAAGGAGACATTGATGTCCACGCAGACCGAACGAAGCTTCCCCAAGATCACGGAGAGCGGCCTAGACGAATTGAGGGAGCGCATCGGCAAGCCGATCGGCGCGACGGCGGAGCCGTGGTGCCACGAAGCGACACGCGACAACATCCGGCACTACGCCCACGGCATCGGCGATGACAATCCCCTGTGGTGCGAGCCGGACTATGCGGCGAAGACCAAGTACGGCGGCATCGTGGCGCTGCCCAGCTTCCTCTTCTCGACCAGCCGGATCGTGTCGGGCTACGTCGGCGGTCTGCCCGGCGTGCACGCGATGTGGTCCGGTTCCGACTGGACCTGGCACAAGCCGGTGCTGCGCAACGACGAGATCTCGACCGAGGCCTACCTCAAGGATCTGGTCGAACACCAGACCAAGTTTGCCGGTCGCGCCGTGCAACAGATCTACCACGTCGATTTCTTCAACCAGAAGGGCGACAAGGTGGCGGAGGCGGACAGCTGGTGCTTCCGCACCGAGCGCGACCACGCGCGTGAGCAGGGCACGAAGTACAAGGAAGTTCGTGCGCGCGAGCCCCGCCGCTACACGCCCGAAGAGATCGGCGAAGCCTTCAAGCTCTATCGCGACGAGCCCGTGCGCGGCGCGACGCCGCGCTACTGGGAGGATGTCAAGGAAGGCGAGGCGCTGCCCGTCATGATGAAAGGCCCGATGACGGTCACCGGCTTCATCGCCTATGCCCAGGGATGGGGGGGTCTCTACATCCGGGCCAACAAGCTGGCGTGGAAGCTGATCGACGCCCACCCGGGCGTCGGCATCACCAACCGCTTCGGCATTCCTGATGTTCCCGAGCGCGTGCACTGGGAAGAGGACTTCGCACTCGAAGTCGGCGCGCCCGGCGCCTACGACTACGGTCCCGAGCGGACGTCGTGGCTGACGCACCACCTGACGAACTGGGCCGGCGACGACGGCTTCCTGGCCAAGGCCAGCTGCAAGATTCGCCGCCACAACCCCGAAGGCGACATGCTCTTCATCAAGGGCCACGTGAAGCGCAAGTTCGTGGAAGGCGGGCGCCATCTGGTCGAGATCGCGCAGGAAGCGCGCAACCAGGACGACGAGCTGTCCGTGGTGGGTTCCGGCATCGTCGAGCTGCCCTCGCGGTCCTGACCACCCTCGGCGGGACGGGGCCCTTCGGTTCCGTCCTGCGAGCCTGACGACGTGCTCGACCGCCTGGTCGGCACGCCCCAGCCACCGAGCTGCCCTTTTTTCCGGCGGAGCCGTATGCGGACCCCTTCGAACCCGACCACTGAACGGACGAATCAAGCTCGAGGCTCATTGGACGGCATCCGCGTGCTCGACCTGTCCCGGGTATTGGCAGGTCCGCTGTGCACGCAGATGCTCGCCGATCACGGCGCCGATGTCGTCAAGATCGAGCCTCCGGCTGGAGATGACACGCGATGGCTGGGCCCGCCGTTCGACGCCTCGGGCGACGCGGCGTACTTCTCGGCTGTCAATCGCGGCAAGCGTGCGATCGGACTGGATCTTGCCAAGCCCGAGGGAAAGGCCGTCCTCTTTCACCTGCTCGAGCAGGCAGACGTCCTGGTGGAGAACTTCATTCCAGGCACGATGAAGCGATGGGGACTGGATTTCGAGACGAAGCTGTCGGATCGGTTCCCCCGGCTTGTCTACTGCAGCATCAGCGGCTTCGGCGCCGACGGGCCGCTGGGTGCGCTGCCCGGCTACGACGCGGTGCTTCAGGCCATGTGCGGACTGATGAGCATCAACGGCGAGCCCGGATCAGGAGCCACTCGTATCGGCGTACCGATCGTCGATCATCTGACCGGATACACCGCGCTTTCCGGGATTCTGATGGCCTTGCATGAGCGCCACCGTACCGGCCGCGGTCAAGCGGTCGAGGCGACACTGTTCGACGCCGCACTGAGCCTGCTGGTGCCGCACGCAGCCAACTGGTTGAGCTCAGCCCAGACACCCGGACTGCTTGGCAGCGCGCATCCCAACATCGCACCCTATGACAAGTTCATGTGCGGCGATGGCGAGATCTTTCTCGGCATCCTGAACGACGGGCAGTTCCGTCGATTCTGCGAAAGCGTCGGTCGCCCCGAGTTGGCCACCGACCCTCGATTCATCAACAATTCGCTTCGCCTCGCCCATCGGCCCGAGTTGCGGGCTCGGATCGAGGAGGCTTTGAGCGCCTGCTCGCGGCAAGTGCTGTGCCAGAGGCTGATGCAGTGTGGCGTGCCGGCCGGGCCGGTGAACACTGTCGCCGAAGCCTTCGGTCAAGACCACACGCTGCACCGCAAGATGGTCGTCGAACGAGAGGGGTACCGGGGCGTCGGCCTGCCGGTTCGGCTGTCGCGGACCCCTGGAGCGCCCAGTTCATCCCCGCCAAGCTACGCCCAGCACACGGACGAGGTCATGGCGGAGGCCGGAATTCCCGCCAGGGAGGTCGCCGCGCTTCGTGACAGTGGCGTGCTCCCGGCTCAAGCGCAGCGCTAGGAGCCTGATGCACAACTCCGAGCCGTTCCCGGTCGAGACGACCGTCGTCATCGAACGCCAGCAACGTGCACGCCGCGCAGCCAGCGCGACGCCGGGTGATCCGGCTGCCGCGGCGTCCGGCGAACGGGTCAAGCCGCTGCGCAAGCTCAAGCACCCGAGCCGCTCCGACAAGCTGCGCAGCTTCGTCGGCATGCTCTGAGAAGCTGCCAATGCGTGGCTCCCTGCGGAGCCTGCCTTGCGAAACCCGATCCGGCTCGAATGAAACCAAGAAGGAGACAAAGATGAAGTACGCAGTGAAGATGGCTTTTCTCGCCGCAGTGGTGGCGCTGGCGGGCACGGCCCATGCCGACGACTACCCCTCGAAGCCCGTGAAGATCGTTGTCGCCTACCAGGCCGGGCAGGGCACGGACGTGGCGACGCGCTACATCGCGGATCGGCTGAGCGTGGCGACGGGAAAAACGTTCTATGTCGAGAACCGGGGCGGGGCAGGTGGCAACATCGGCACCGAGTTGGTCGCTCGCGCCGCGCCCGACGGCTACACCTTGACCATGGGGACCAATGGGACGCATGTCCTCAATCAGTTCATGTATGCGTCCTCCGGCTTCAATGCCGAGACGGGATTCGATCCAATCATCCTCATCGGGACTTTTCCAATGGTCCTGCTCGCACAGGCCGGCTCGCCGCTGGGTTCGCTGCAGGACGTCCTCAATGGCGCCAAGACCGGCCCGAAGTCCGCCGACATCGGCATTCCCAGCACGACGGCGCGCCTGGTGTTCGAATTCCTGAAAGAGAAGACCGCCAGCCCTCTCTTCGGCGTTCCCTACAAGGGGTCCACGGCAGTCTTGACGGACGTCTTGGGCGGACAGATCCCTTTGATGATCGACACGGTCACAGCGGTACGGCCGCAGGTGGAGGCCGGCAAGCTCAAGGCCTTGGCGGTGACCTCCGGGAAGCGGACCTCGCTTCTTCCCGACGTTCCGACAGTGGCCGAGCAAGGCGTGCCTGGTTTCGAGGTCATCGCGTGGAATGCGCTGTACGCGCCGAAGGGTACGCCTGCGGCCGTGATCGCGCGGCTCCATGCGGAGGTGAACAAGATCCTTGCGCAGCCTGAAACCAAGGCGCGCTTCCTGGAGCTTGGCTTCGATGTCGGAGGCGGTACGCCGGAGGAACTTGGACGGTTCGCGCGCGCGGAGCGCGGCAAGTGGGGCCCGCTGATTCAGAAGACAGGCATGCGCGCCGACTAGCCGCGGGATGTTGGTGGAAGCGCGGGGAAGGGTTTTCCGCCGCACGCCCGGGCTCGTCTTCATGCAAGGCAGTGCTGGTGGCCCAAGCCATCATGCGAATGCTCAAGGGTTGAGAGGGTCCGCGCCGCCCTGCGAAGACCGGTCGGCGATGTCGCACGATGACACTGCATCCGGCGGCGTATCGGCCGGCGCAATGTAGGCGGCGCCGACCAATGCACCCGACGCGACGACGAGGCGATGAACAGCCGATCCGACATGCCGGAGCCAGTTCAGCATGGTCAGTCCAAGCTGACTTTCGCCTTGCGGGTGACCTCGCGCCAGCGGGCAATATCGGCCTCCAGTTCCGATCGGAAGCGCGCCGGTGGTTCGAGAACAGGCTCGACGCCGCGCATCGTCATCGCTTGGCGGGCTGCGGGCGTGTCCATGCTGTCGTGAATCGCCTCGTAGAGGCGGTTGGTCAATTCGGCGCTGAGACCAGGCGGCGCGAAGACGCCGAACCAGGTCGTGGCTTCGTAGTCGGGCACACCCGCCTCGCGCAGGGTCGGGATCTCGGGCGCGGCGCCGGACCGTCGGCCACTGGTGACGCCCAGCGCCCTGAGCTGGCCGCTCTGGATGAACGGGAGCGACGAAGGCAAGGTGTCGAAGTAGGCGGCGATGTGGCCGCCGATCAGGTCGGTGATGACCTGGCTGCTCCCCTTGTAGGGGATATGCCGCAGCTTGGTCGTGCCGGTCGATTGCACGAAGAGCTCGGCGGCCATATGGGTGATGTTGCCCGTGCCCGCCGAGCCGTAGGCAACCGGCTCGCTGCGCGCGTTCACGTACTTCACAAACTCACCCACGCTGTTGACGGGCGTGCGGTTGTTGACGACAAGCACCAGGGGGGTGTAGCCGATCTGGGTGATCGGCGTGAAGTCGCGCAGCGGGTCGTAGGCCAGTTTGGGCATGAGAACCGGGCTGATCGACTGACTGGCACTGACACCCAGCAGGAGCGTGTAGCCATCGGCGGGCATGCGCGCCACGTCCGCGGCTGCGAGGGTGCCGTTGGCGCCCGGCTTGTTGTCGACGACGACGCTGGTGCCCAGCGCCTGCGAGAGATGCTGTGCGACCTGCCGGGCGACGAAATCGGCCCCGCCTCCCGGGAGGAAGCCCACCAGCAGGCGGATCGGGCGCGCAGGATAGTCCGCCGCGTGGGCCGCGGCGGCAACGCACAACAGGCATGCAACGAGGACCTTTCGCGCGGCGGGGTGGATCATGTCGGTTCGCTCCAGTATCGGGTGTTCGGTCGGTTCGGCTTGCAGCCGTTCGCTTGAGCATCAGGCCGCATGTCGCACCGCGGCCCAGGCGAAATCGTCGGGCTTGGGCGAGCCGATGACGCCGTGGGCGAGCAGTTCGTCGCATTTCTGCGCTGCCACCCCCGCGGATTTCAGCAGCTCCAGCGTGTGTTCGCCGAGCTCGGGCGGGGGCAGGGTGGCGACCTTGTCGGTCGCCGCGTCCAGCCGCGGGAACTCGGGCACGTCGAATCCGAGTCCGCGATAGTGAACCCGCCGCAGCTTGCCCGGCTGGCGTGCCTGCGGCGCGTCGAGCACGTGCTCGAGCGGCAGTACCTCCGTGAACCCGACATCCCCGGCCTTCAGGCGCGCGGCGGCCTGGTCGAAGGTGCAGGCCGCCACGGCGGATCTCACGATGTCCTCCACCTGCTCGCGCGCCTTCTTGCGCTGGCGCAGGCTGCCCAGGGAGGCGTCGCCGGCCTGCGGCAAGGCCATGGCGCGGCAGAACTTGAGCCAGTGGGCGTCCGTCAGCATCAACAGATAGATCCAGCGCTCGTCGCGGGTGGCGTAGGCCCCGTAGCCCGGCATGCTGAACTCGCCGTTGGGTTCACGCTCCGGCCGGCCCAGCAGTTGCAGCTTCAGTTGGGCACCGGTCAGGTCGCGCGAGGCGACATGGAGGCCGGTCTCGTAGAGACCCACTTCGACGGGCCGCACGGGCCGGCCTGCCTTCGATCCCAGCATCGAGGCCAGGATGCCGATCACCGCGTAGGCGCCGGCGAACTGGTCATGGTAGGAGGGCCCGAGCCGGCTGGGCCGGCCGTCGATGCGGTTGGATTCCATCACGCCGGAGGACGCTTCGGCGACGGGGTTCGAGGCCAGATCGTCCTCTTGCGGGCCCGCCGCGTAGCCGCGGATGTGGCAGTAAGCCAGGCGGGGATTCACCGCTTCGCAGTCGGCACGCGTCAGCTTGAGCTTGCGCGCCGCTTTCGGTGCCAGGTTGTGGATGAAGATGTCGGCCGTTGCCAGCAACTTGCAGAACGCGGCATGTCCTTCCGGGTCGGACAGGTCGATGCAGACGCTTTTCTTGCCGTGGCTGTACGCGATGAAGGTGCCGCTCGGGCCGCCTCGAACCAGGCTTCTCGTCGGGTCGCCGCGCGGCGGTTCGACCTTGATGACCTCGGCGCCGAGCTGCGAGAGGATGTGCGCGGCAAAGGGTGCGGCGAGCATGGTGCCCAGCTCGATCACACGGCGTCCGGCCAGAACGGATTGCTCCATGGGTGATGTCTCCTGAATATGAATGCATTTTATATTTTCTTGGCAACAGCAGAAAAGCCGAAAACACTTGTTTAACCTGGGGCAAACCCGGATTTCGGTCAATGATGCAATTTATACAATGCATTCTACGAGCTGTGACTCGCCCACCAGACCTCAAGAACATCCAGGAGACAACGTCATGCGCAGAAGGACATTTCTCTACAGTGGCGCCGCCGCCGCCTCGGTCGCCTTGCCGGGCTGGGCCCAGGCGCAGCAGGTGTCGCCCGGCATCGACATGGCGAGCAAGACCGTCACCGTGGGGGCGTTCACCCCGATCACGGGGCCGGTGCCCTTCTATACGATCCTCACGCATGCGGCGGACTCGTATTTCAAGTGGGCCAACGACAGCAACGCGCTGAGCGGCTGGAAGATCAACTTGGTCACCTACGACGACGGCTACGAGCCGGCGCGCAGCGTGGCCGTGACGCGCCGCCTGGTCGAGGAGAACAAGATCTTCGCGCTCACCGCCGCAACCGGCACCGCCCAGTCGGTGGCCGTCATTCCCTATGCCAAGGAGGTGGGCTTGCCGATGATCGGGCCGATCGGCGGCGCCAGTGCCCTGTTCTCCGAGCGGCTGGTCTTCCCCCTGCTGCCGGACTACGGCTGGTCGGCGGCGTCCAATCTCGACTACGCCTGGAGCGGCCTCAACGCCAGTCGCGTCGCCCTGCTCTGGGAGAACGACGAGCTGGGCCGCTCGGCCAAGCGCGGCTTCGACCTGTACATGGAAGCGCGCAAGAAGCAGCCGGCCGAGTCGATTCCGTTCGAGGTCCGCAGCACCGACTTCACGCCGCATGTGCGCCGGCTCGCCAACGCGAAGGCCGAGGTCGTGATCCTGTTCGGCTCCAACGCCAACCTGGCGGCGGCGCTCAAGGCTGCCGAGCGCATCAGCTACGAGGCCAAGTGGATGGGCCCCTTCTTCACGGCCGACCCGACCACCCGCAAGCTGGCCGGATCGCTGCTCGACGGGGCCTACTTCTCCTCGTGGCTGCTGCCGGTCACCTCCGACGAACCCGAGGTCAAGGCCTACCGCGACAACGTCGCCAAGTACTACCCGAACGACCCGATCGGCGTCTTCGGCCTCAACGGCTGGAGCAACGGGGCGCTGTTCGTCAAGGGCTTCCAGGCCCTGCTGGCGAGCGGCAAGCCCCTGACACGGGAGAACCTCGTGGACGTGATGGAGACGATGACCAGCCAGACCATCGGCGGTGCGCGCAACGTGACCTTCAGGCCCGGCGACCACCGTGGCGTGCGCCAGGAGGGGATCATCCAGGCGATGCCCGACGGCAGCTTCAAGCTGCTGCGCGAGTTCCGGCCCTTCCCGGCCGAAGTGTTCGACGCCAAACTGTCTTGAGGACCTGACTTGAGCACTGCATACGACGACTGGATCGGCCGCGAGGAGGAGCGCACGCAGCGCATCCTCGCGTCCGCGGTGCAGGCCATGGCCGCCACGCTGGACCTCGACACCGCAGCTGCCGCCGGCGACCCGCTGCCACCGGGATGGCAGTGGCTGTTCTTCAACCCGGCGGCGCGGCGCAGCGAACTCGGGCTCGACGGCCATCCGAAGCGCGGCGGCTTCCTGCCGCCGATCGAGCTGCCGCGCCGGATGTGGGCCGGCAGCCGGGTGCGCTACCTGGCCGACCTGCCGGTCGATGCCGAGGCGAGCCGGCGCAGCCGCATCCTGAGGGTGGAGAACAAGGTCGGCAAGCGCGGCTCGCTCTGGTTCGTGACGGTGGCGCACGCCATCGCCTGCGAAGGCCGTCCGTGCATCGTCGAGGAACAGGACATCGTCTATCGCGAGCCGACGCCGCCGGGCGCCGCGCCCGCGCCGGCACCGCAGCGCCACGACGGCGAGGCCCAGTGGGGACGCGCGTTCCAGCCCGACACGACCTTGCTGTTCCGCTATTCGGCGCTGACCTTCAACGGCCACCGCATCCACTACGACCCCGCCTATGCGCGCGACGAGGAAGGCTACCCCGGCCTGGTGGTGCATGGCCCGCTGACCGCGACCCTGCTGCAGCAGCTGGCCGTCGAACACGGCGGCGGCAGGCGGCTGGCGCAGTTCGACTTCCGCGGTGTCAGTCCGCTGTTCGTCGACCGTGCGTTCCGCCTCGAGGGGCAGGCCCTGGCCGACGGCAGCCTGGCGCTGTGGGCGCGCGGCCCCGACGGCGAACTGGCGATGTCGGCCACCGCGGCCTTCGACTGAACCCGGCGCGCGTACCCAGACATTCACATCATCGAAGCAGGAGACAAGAGACATGGCACAGCACTTGAGCGGACCGGCGAGCCTCGAAGGCCAGGTCGCGCTGATCACCGGCGGCGCAGGCGGCATGGGCCGCGCCATCGCCAGGGCCTTCAAGGCGGCCGGCGCGCACGTGGTCGCCACCGACCGGGCGGAGCACGAGGACATCGGCCCCGGCATCGCGTATCGCCGCTACGACGTGGTGTCCCGCACCGAGACCGACCGGGTGGTCGACGAGGTGATCGCCGAGCATGGCAAGGTGGACATCCTGGTGCTGTGCGCCGGCATCATCGCGCGCACGCCACTGGCCGACAGCACCGATGAAGAATGGGACGCGATCATGTCGGTGAACCTGCGCGGCGTGGTCAACCCGACGCGCAAGCTGTTCCCGCTGATGTGCGAGCGCGGCTTCGGCAAGATCCTCGCGGCCGGGTCGATCGCCGCCAAGAACGGCGGCGTCGCCTCGGGCCCGGCCTATGTGGCCTCGAAGGCCGCGGTCCACGGAATGATGCGCTGGGTCGCGAAGGCCGGCGCGCCGCACGGCGTCTACGCCAACGTGCTGGCGCCCGGCCCAGTGGAAACGGCGATGTGGGCCAACGTCACGGGCGGCAGCGTGGCGCCGTCGGCCAACGCCACCGTGCCGCTCGGCCGCTACGGCAACGCGGAGGACATCGCGCAGGCGGCGCTGTTCCTGTGCTCGCCGGCCTCCAACTGGATCACGGGCACGTCGCTGGACATCAGCGGCGGCATGTGGATGGACTGACGAAGGACGCATCAGATGGCAGACGCAGCAGCAGTGATCGGCTTCATCGGTCTCGGCGTGATGGGCGGACCGATGTGCCGCAACATGGCCGCCAAGCACGCGGGCGAGCTCATCGCCTTCGACATGAACCCGAATGCGTTCGAGGTGCTGGAAGGCACGCGGGCGCGCCGCGCCGGCACGCCGGCCGAGGTGGCGGCGCAGGCCGACGTGGTCTTCCTCTCGCTGCCCGGCGGGCCGCAGGTCGAGCAGGTCTGCCTCGGGCCGCAAGGTCTTGCTGCCGGTGGGCGCCGTCCCTCGGTCATCGTCGACCTGAGCACCACCACGGTCGAGAGCGCCCGCCGTGTCGGCGCCGCGCTCGGCCAGCGCGACGTCGAGTTCGCCGACGCCCCGGTGGCGCGCACCCGCGAAGCCGCGCAGCGCGGCGAGCTGAGCATCATGGTCGGCGCGAGCGAATCGCTGTTCGCACGGATCGAGCCGCTGCTGCGCTACATCGGCTCGGACGTGACGCGCTGCGGCGAGCTGGGCTGCGGCCAGGTCGTGAAGCTGATCAACAACGCGCTGGTCTTCGAGCACACGATGGCGCTGGCCGAGATGATGGTGATCGGCGAGCGCGCCGGAGTGCAGCCGGGCGTGCTGCTCGACGCCGTCTCCAAGGGCTCCGGCGACAGCTTCGTGCTGCGCAACCACGGCCGCAAGGCGATGCTGCCGCGCCAGTTCCCCGAGAAGGCCTTCCCGCCTGAATACGCGCTCAAGGACATCGGCTACATGCTCGAGCTGGCGAAGCAGGTGGGCACCTCGGCGCATGTCACCGAACTGGCGCAGCGCTACTACGCGGCGACCGCGAGCCAGGGCTGGAGCGGGCGCTATTTCCCGGCGGTGATCGAGCTGATCGACCGCAACCTCGGTCCGGCGCCCGCCGCGGCCGCCGACAACGCCTGACCCCATGTCCGACTTCATCGGCCTGGTCTGGGCGGGCATCATCAGCGGCTCCTTGTACGCGATGGGCGCGATCGGCATCGTGCTCATCTACAAGAGCTCGAATGTCGTGAATTTCGCGCACGGCAACCTCGCCGGGTTCGCCGCCTTTCTTGTGTTCGGCTTCACGGCCGGCACCTTCGCCGACATGCCGTGGCTCGCGGGCGTGCTGCTGACGCTGGCGATCATGGTCGCCGTGATGGCGCTGAGCTACCTGCTGATCGCGCCGCTGGTGTTCAAGTCCGACCTGATCAGCACCATCGCGACGCTGGGCGTGGGCCTGGTCGTGCAGGGCCTGACGCAGCTGCTGTTCGGCTCCAACGTGGTGTCGATGGAGCTGCCCCTGCCGCGCTGGCGCCTGCACCTGGGGTCGCTCCAGGTGTCTTCCTACGACCTGGCGGTGCTGGTCGTGACGGCCCTGGCGATCGGGCTGCTCTACCTGCTGATCGAGCGCACCCGCATCGGCATCGCCTTTCGGGCCGTGTCGGCGAATCCGTTCGCCAGCCGGGTCTGCGGGCTGAACCTGCGCGGGGTGCATGTGTTCTCGTGGGTGGTGGCCGGCCTGCTCGGGCTGGTCGCGTCGCTGCTGATCGTGCCGACCACCTTCCTGTCGTCCACCAGCGTCGCCTCCTTCATGCTGCAGTCCTTCGCGGCCGCCGTGGTCGGCGGCTTCAGCAGCCTGGCGGGCGCGGTGGTGGGCGGCATCTTCATCGGCGTGCTGATGAACCTGCTGTCGTTCTACGTCTCGGCGGAGTTCAACAACAGCTACCTGCTGGTGACGATCCTGCTCGTGCTCAACGTGTTTCCCAAGGGCGTGCTCGCCATTCGAGGGGGTGCCCGTGTCTAGCCTGCCGATCCGTCCGACCCTCGCCTCCGCCGCCGCCGCGGCGCCGTCCGGCCCCGAGGCCCGGCCCGCCGCCGGCGGCTGGGCCCGCAAGACCGGCAGCGCGCTCGGCCTGCTGGTGCTGCTGCTGCTGCCGCTGGTCTCCGGCGGCTACTGGACCTTCACGCTCGGCGTCTGCTTCGCCAACGCGATCGCGATCATCTCGGTGAGCTTCCTGGTGCGCTATGGCGGCGAGGTCTCGATCGGCCATGGCGTGTTCGTCGCCGCCGGCGCCTACACGGTCGCCCTGGTCGAGAAGTACCTCGGCCTCTCGCTGCTCGCCAGCCTGCCGCTGGCCGCGGTCCTCGGGGCGCTGCTCGGCGTGGTGTTCGCCTTTCCGTCGCGCAACATGTCCGGCATCTACCTCGCGGTGACGACCATGGCGCTGGCGCTGGCACTGCCGGAACTGCTGCTGCATTTCTCCAGCGTGTCTGGCGGCTACGAGGGGCTCTACGTGAAGCTCGACGCGCTGCCGGGCGTGCCCAAGAACCTGCAGCGCTACTACCTGCCGCTGGTCGGACTGGTTGCCGTGGCCCTGCTGCTGCGCCACTTCCGCCGCTCGCGGCAGGCGATGGCGCTGCTGCTGATCCGCACCTCGGCGCATGCGGCCGAATCCTTCGGCGTGCGCCGCAGCTGGGCCCGCCTGTCGTGCATGGCGCTGAGCGCCGCGATCGCCGCCATCGGCGGCGCGCTGCTGTCCTTCAGTTCGTCCACCGTCTCGCCCAACAGCTTCACGCTGTGGACGTCGATCTTCCTGCTGGTCGGCTCGGTGGTGTGCCTGCATGCGATGTCCTTCGCGGGCAGCCTGGTGGGCGGCATCTTCCTGACGCTGGTCCCCTTGCTGCTCGCCGGTGCCGGCGACTGGGTGCCGATCCTCTACGGCGGCGCGCTGCTGGCGGTGGTGCTCGGCGTCAATGCGCTGCCGGCGTCCGTGCGGGCGCGCCTCGAGGGAGGCCATTCATGAGCGTCGCTGTGGCCATGGATTCCACGCTCCCGCTGGTCGTGGATGAGCTGGCGCTGTCCTTCGGCGGCATCCAGGTGCTGCAGGGCATCGCGCTGCAGATGCAGCCCGGCGAGATCACGGGGCTGATCGGCCCCAACGGCGCCGGCAAGACCAGCTTCTTCAATTGCCTGACCGGGCTGTACGCGCCGCAGCAGGGCCGCATGCGCCTGGGCGACATCGCCCTCGAGGGCATCGCGCCGACCGGCCGCGCCGCGCTCGGCTTCTCGCGCAGCTTCCAGCACGTGGCGCTGTGCCCGGAGCTCAGCATCGTCGAGAACGTGATGATCGGGCTGGACCGCCAATCGGCCGCGGGTTGGCTCGATGCCTTCCTGCCGCTGCCGCGCGGCCGCCGCGAGCGTGCGCTGCATCGCGAACTCGCGCTGGCGGCGCTGGCCCGGCTCGGCATCGCGCAGGTGGCCGACGAGGCGCCCGCCAACCTGCCGCCGGGCGTGCTGCGGCTCGCCGAGATCGCCCGCGCCATCGCCGGCGCGCCGCGCGTGCTGCTGCTCGACGAGCCCGCGGCCGGACTCAACTCGGTCGAGACGCGCGACCTCTCGACGGCGCTGATGAGGCTGCGCTCGCCGCAACTGGTGATGGTGGTGGTGGAGCACGACATGGACCTGATCATGGAGGTGTGCGACACCATCCACGTGCTCAACGTGGGCCGGCTGCTGGCCTCGGGCAGCCCGGCGCAGGTTCGCGCCAACCCGGACGTGGTGCGCGTCTATCTCGGAGACGACGATGAGTGAGGCCGCCATGGACCTGCTGCAGGTCGAGAACCTGACGGTGCGCTACGGCGCCGGCCCGGTGGTGCACGGCATCGCCCTGGGCGTGCCGAGGGCGACGGTGGCGGCGCTGCTGGGCGCCAACGGCGCCGGCAAGTCGAGCACGCTGCGGGCGATCGCCGGCCTGGAGCCGGCGCAGGGCCGTGTTCTGTTCGAAGGCCAGGACATCAGCGGCTGGTCGTCGGCCAGGCGCTTTCGCGCCGGCATCGCCTACGTGCCCGAGGGCCGGGCGATCGTGGCCGACCTCTCGGTCGCCGACAACCTCACGCTCGGGTCCTATTTCGTCGATGCCGCCACGCGTGCGCGGCGGCGCCAGGTCGTGCTCGACTTCTTCCCAGAAATCGCCAACCGCCTGAAGTCGCCAGCGGGCCTGTTGAGCGGCGGCGAGCAGCAGATGCTGGCCATCGGCCGCGGGTTGATGTCGGCGCCGCGCCTGCTGCTGCTGGACGAGCCTTCACTCGGACTGGCGCCGCTGCTGGTGGCCCGCGTCTACGAGCGGCTGGCCGTGATCCAGCGGGAGCAGAAGCTGGCCGCGCTGCTGGTCGAGCAGAGCTTCCACGCCGCTGCCAAGCTGGCGGCACGCGCCTGGGTGATGCGGCACGGCCACATCGTGGGCGAGCTCGACGCCCAGGCGCTGCGCACCCGCGAAGGACGGCAGCAGGCCATCGAGGCCTACCTGGGCGCGCGGCAGCAAGCGGCAGAGGCGGCCCACGCATGAAGCAAGGAGAGACCGTGAACCTGAAGTTGCAGGGCGAGGTGATCGCCACCGGATTGCAATTTCCCGAAGGCCCCGTCGCGCTGCCCGACGGCAGCGTGCTGGTGGTCGAGATCGCCGCCGGCCGGCTGACCCGCGTCCTGCCCTCGGGCGAGCTGAGCGTGGTGGCGACGCTGGGCGGCGGTCCCAACGGTGCGGCGATGGGACCGGACGGCCACTGCTACGTCTGCAACAACGGCGGCTTCAGCTGGCGCACGGACGAGGGCTTCACGCGCCCGACCGGCCCGGCCGCCGACTACGAGGGCGGCGCGATCCAGCGCGTGAACCTCGCCACCGGCGCGGTGCGGATGCTCTACACCCACTGCGATGGCGTTCCGCTGCACGGCCCGAACGACATCGTGTTCGACGCCGACGGCGGCTTCTGGTTCAGCGATTTCGGCAAGACCTTCGAGGACCGCATGCTGCGCGGCGCGGTGTACTACGCCCGCGCCGACGGCAGCTTCATCCGCCGCGCCGCGCACCCGGTGCTGACGCCCAACGGCGTCGGCCTGTCTCCGGACGGCCGCACGCTGTACGTGAGCGAGACCGAGACCAGCCGGCTCTGGTCCTACCCCGTCACCGGGCGCGGACAGCTCGGGCACGAAGCCTGGCCGTCTCCGAACGGCGGCCGGCTGGTGCATGGCCTGCCCGGCTTCCAGCGATTCGATTCGCTGGCGGTGGAGGAGGGCGGCAACATCTGCGTCGCCACCCTGGTGCGCGGCGGCATCAGCGTGTTCTCGCCGGCCGGGGATCTGCTCGAGTTCCACGAGGCACCCGAAGGCTATTGCACCAACATCTGCTTCGGCGGGGCGGACCGTCGCACCGCCTTCATCACCCTCTCGGGCCATGGCCAACTCCTGGCCGCGCGCTGGCCGCGCGCCGGCCTGGCGCTTTCGGCCTGACCCCCCGTGCAGCACGCGCCAACCCACAAGGACGCACCCATGAACCAAGGCACTTGTTCCGGCCGCCGCCGTTTCCTGCAGGCCGGCGCCGCCACCGTCGCGGCCGTCCTCGGCGCCGGGCCGCTCGCGGCGAGCGCGCAGCCGGCCTGGCCCGCGCGGCCGATCCGCATCATCGTCCCGTATGCCGCGGGGCAGGGCGCCGATGTGCTGATGCGGCTGGTGGGGAACGAACTGTCGGCGACCCTGGGCCAGGCCCTCGTGGTGGAGAACCGCGCCGGCGCCGGCGGCAACATCGGCGCGGCCGCCGCCGCGAGGTCGCCGGCCGACGGCTACACCTTCCTGCTCGGCACCAACGCGACGAATGCCGCCAACGAGTTCCTCTTCCCCGCCCTGGGCTTCGATCCTGCCGCCGACTTCGATGCCGTGGCGATGATCGGGCTGCTGCCGATGGTGCTCTGCACCTCGGCGCCCGAGCTGCCCGCCAATGGCGTCGCCGAGCTGGTCGCGCGGGCCCGCGCAAAGCCGAACACGCTGAACGTGGGGCTGCCGAGCACCACCGCGAACGTGGTGTTCGCGCAGTTCGTGAAGTCGGCGCAGGCGCCCTTGTTCGGCGTGAAATACAAGGCCTCCGGCCAGGCGATGACCGACGCGCTCGGCGGCCAGATTCCCTTGGTCATCGACACGGTGACCGCGGCCCGGCCGCATCTCGCGGCCGGCAAGCTGCGCGCCCTGGGCATCACCTCGCTCAAGGCCAGCGAGATGCTGCCCGGCGTCAAGCCGGTGGCCGAGCAGGGGGTGCCCGGCTTCGAGGTCGTGGCCTGGGATGCGCTGTTCGCGCCGCGCGGCACGCCGCCGGAGGTCGTGGAGAAGCTCAGCGAGCACCTCCGGCGCGCCCTGCAACAGCCCGAGATGCGGCGGCGAATGCTCGAGATCGGCGTCGAGCCGCTCTTCATGGGACCGGCCCAGCTGGATGCCTTCGTGAAGGCGGAGCGCCCCAAGTGGGGCGAGGTCATCAAGGCCGCCGAGATCCGCGTCGACTGAGATGAAAGCCMACCCCCGTATCGGCTCACTTCGTGTAGCCGAGTACCCCCTCAAGGGGGCGACACCAGCGGCCTGGCAAAGCCAGTTCCGCGGTGTCTCCCGCCTCGGTTGTGCCGGTTTCAAGCGTCGCGGGTCACGCGATCACCTGGCGGAGCACTGAGACGCACCCTGTGTCACTTCACCGAGAACAACCACGTTTCCCCAAAGAATGCATCCTGCATTTCAATCTCAACCTGAGTCAACCTGAGTCAACCTGAGCCAACCGGAGTAATGAACTTGACCACTGCCACTGCCACCCTGAACCCCCAATCCGACGTCGGCAACGCCCCCGCGGAGGGCCTGATCACCGACCAGGCCATCGCCGACGCCAAGGCCATGATCGGCCTGCACCTGCGCCCCGAAGGCCCCTACCTGCAGGACGCCACGCCCGACACGCTGCGCAACTGGTGCAACGGCATCGGCGACCTGAATCCGCTGTACCGCGACATCGGCTACGGCGCGGCCAGCCGCTACGGCACGATGCTCGCGCATCCGATGTTCCCGATGGCCTTCGGCTGGCTCGGCCGCACGCGCTGGGGCCTGCCGGGCGTGCACGGCTTCTATGCCGGCAACGACTGGGAACTGATCCGCCACGTGCGCCCGGGCGACCGCATCACGCCGATCGAGCGGGTGGTCGGCGTCGAGGTCAAGGAAAGCAAGTTCTCGGGCCGCCTGGTGCTCCAGTACGTCGAGGCCTGCTACTACAACCAGCGCGGCGAACTGGTGGCGCGGGCGCTCGGCACCTGCACCCGCCACGAGCGCAAGGCGGCGCGCGACACCGGCAAGTACAAGGAAATCGTCCAGCACGAATACAGCAACGAAATGCACGACCGCATCGACCAGATGGTGCTCGACGAGCCGAACAACATCCGCGGCGCCAACGTGCGCTACTGGGAGGAAGTGCAGGAAGGCGAGGAACTGCCGACCATCGCACGCGGCCCGCTGTCGCTGATGGACACGATGGGCTTCCTGGTCGGCTGCGGCCGCGGCCACACGCATGGCGTGGTGCTGCAGGCGGCGGTCAAGCACCCGGGCCACTTCTTCCGCAATCCGGAGGCTGGCGGCGGCGTCGAGTACACCGGCATCGGTCACCACCGCGAATCGGTGGCCAAGGAGGTCGGTGTCCCCGGCACCTACGACTACGGTCCGCAGCGCTCGTCGTGGATGTGCACGCTGATCACCAACTGGATGGGCGATGCGGGCGTGATCAAGCGCGTGCGCACCGAGATGCGGCGCTTCAACATCGTGGGCGACACCACCTTCTGCAAGGCCAAGGTGGTGCGCAAGTACGTGAAGGACAAGACCGCGCTCGTCGACATCGAGATCGCGGCCGAGAACCAGCGCGGCGAAGTGACGACGCCGGGCATCGCGACCGTCGCGCTGCCCTCGCGCGACGTCAGGCTGCCGGCCTTCATCGACGGCTCGGGCATCGACCTCGAGCTGCCGGTGATCCGCTGAACGCCCGCTTCCTGCAACAACCCGCGAAAGAGGTCACATGCTTTTCGATGAAGCGTCGCCATCCGCCGAGCTGCCCCTGGCAGGCTGCCGCGTCGTCGAGCGCTCGCGCACCGTGGCGGCCGCCTATGCCGGCCGCCTGCTCGCCGCCATGGGCGCGCAGGTCGTGATGCTCGAGCCCGAGGAGGGCTCGCCGCTGCGGCAGGCGCCGCCGCTGCTCGGCGACACGGGAGAGAGCGCGCTGTTCGCCTACCTCTGCGTCGGCAAGCGCAGCCGGGTCTGCGACCCGCTGACGAGCAAGGGGCAGGCCGTGCTGGCGCGCGCGCTGGACGGCGCCGACATCCTGATCGACGACACGCCGCTGCGCCACCGCGCCAGCGCGGGCCTCGATCCGGCATCGATCGGCCGGCGCTTCGCCGGCCTCGTTCACGCCAGCGTGCTGCCTTTCGGCGCCACCGGGGACAAGGCGGACTGGGACGGCGAGGAGGTGAACCTGGTGCATGCCGGCGGCGAAGGCTTCCTGCTGCCCAACGGCCTGTCCAACGAGCGGTTCCCGGACCGCCCGCCGCTCAAGGTCTACGGCCACTTCGCCGGCTACCAGGGCGGCAGCCTGGCGGCGATGTGCGCGCTCGCCGCCTGGTGGGCGGTGCCCGAGCGCGGCGGCCAGTACGTGGACGTGTCGGTGCAGGACGCGATGCTCTCGGTCGGCGCCTTCGCATTGCAGCGGCTCGGAGACGGTTCGCTGGAGCATCGCACCACGCGAAGCTTCCGCTATGGCGGGGTGTTCGAGACGCTCGACGGCTACCTGGAACTGCTCACGCTCGAGGACCGGCAGTGGGGCGCGCTGGTCGAGCTGCTCGGCCGCCCCGGCTGGGCCGGCGAGGAGGCGCTGCGCGATCCGCTCGAGCGCAGCCGCCGCGGCGACGAAATCAATGGCCACATCCGCGAATGGATGGCCAGGCACCGGGTCGAGGACATCGTCCGGCGCGCGCAGGAGCTCGGCGTGCCGGCCGCCAAGTACCGCACGCCGGTGGAGGTGACGCAGGGCGAGCACGAGCGAGCCCGCGAACTGTTCGTCCCGGCCGCGCTCCCGGGCGGCTTCGAGGTCGACGTGCTGCTGGCGCCGTTCCAGTTCCGCTGCTCGCCATTGCAGCGTGCCGGGCGGGTGCCGGCGCTGGGCGAGATGGCCCAGGGGGAGGGCGTCGCATGACGGCCCGCCACGCGCCATTGGCCGGCGTTCGCATCGCGGACTTCACGATCCACGCGGCCGGCCCCTTCTGCACCCACCTGCTGTCGCAGCTGGGGGCGCAGTGCATCAAGATCGAGAGCCGCACCCGGCCCGACGCCTTTCGCAAGCCGCACGCCGTCTACGGCCGGATGCAGGCGGCGACCTTCGACCAGGTATCGGCCAACAAGCTGTCGGTGCGGCTGAATCTCAAGCATCCCGAGGCGGTCGAACTCGCCAAGCGCATCGTCGCCCTCTCGGACATCGCCGCCGAGAGCTTCAGGCCCGGTGTGATGAATCGACTCGGACTCGGGTTCGATGCCCTGCGCGAGGCCAGGCCGGACATCGTCCTGCTGTCGCTGTCCTCGTGCGGCCAGAGCGGGCCGGACTCGCACTTCGCGGGCTATGCGCCGCTGTTCGGCGCCTGGGGCGGCCTGGGCTGGATGAGCGGCTACAGCGACGGCCCGCCGATGGAGATGCGCCACGTCATGGACCATTCCGCCGGCATGCACGCGGCGGCCGCGACGCTGGCGGCCTTGCACCAGCGGCGCCGCACGGGCCGCGCGCAGCACGTCGACCTGGCCGCGCGCGAGGTGGCCTCGGCGATGATCGGCGACGCGCTGGTCCAGGCCAGTGGCGGCGGCACGCCGCTGCGGCCCGGCAATGGCGACCCGGCGATGGCGCCCCACGGCATTTATGCGACCGCCCGACCCGACCGCTGGCTCACGCTGGCGGTGCGCAGCGACCACGAATGGCACGCCCTGCTGGCGGTGCTCGAACAGGGCGAGATGGCGCACGACGAACGTTTCGCCACGGCGCACGGCCGGCGCAGTCGCCACGCCGAGCTCGATGCGCTGCTGACCCGGTGGCTGGCCGGACGCGACGCCGACCAGACGGCGGCGCAGCTGCAGCGGGCAGGCGTCTGCGCCCATGTCTCGTGGACCATGCAGGATGTGGCGGATGATCCCCATCTGCGCGCGCGCGGCGCCCTGGTCGAGGTCAGTGCGCCGGACATCCCGAAGCGGCTGGCGGTGGGCGCGCCGGCGCGTTTCTCGGTCACCGACGACGTCGGCATCCGACGGCTGACGCCCGCGCTGGGGCAGGACGAGGACTATGTGTTCGGCGAACTGCTCGGCATCGATTCGGCACGCCGCGCCGACCTCGAGAAGCGGGAGGTGATCCTGTGAACGGGGCGAACGATCAACAAGCGAATGAAAGGAGTGCTGCGTGAAAGGGTCCATCTACCTGGTGCTGGACATGGAGAACGACCTGGTCCATGCCGACGGACCGAACGGCAAGGCCGCCTATGGCGAGCAGGTGCGCGGCCGGCGCGTGCTGGAGAACACGCGCGCGGCTCTCGACAAGGCGCGCGCCGCCGGCGTGCCGATCGGCTTCGTCCGGGTCGGCTTCTCGCCCGACTACCGCGAATGCCCGCCGAACTCGCCGATCTTTTCCGGCGCCCGCAAGAACGGAATCTTCAAGCTCGGCGGCTGGGGCACCGAGGTGCATCCGGACCTGGGCCGCCAGCCGGGCGACTTCGACATCGTCAAGCACCGCGTCAGCCCGTTCTACAGCACCAGCCTGGAGGCGATCCTGCGCGCCAACGGCATCCGGCGCATCTACTGCTCCGGCATCTCCACCAACGCCGTGGTGCAGGCCACCGTGCGTGAAGGCCACGACCGCGACTACGAGATGGTGGTGCTGGAGGACTGCTGCTGCGGGCTGTCGGCCGAGGAGCACGCGGGCGCCATCGAGAGCCTGCGCCGCTTCTGCCGCCTCACGACGTCGCAGGACCTGAGCTTCGAGTGAGGTGCCGATGAGCCCTATTGCGCGCAGTCTGCTGTTCGTCCCGGGCCACCTGCCGGAGCGCTTCGACAAGGCCGCCGGCAGCGGGGCGCACGAAGTCGTTCTCGATCTGGAGGACGCGGTCGCGCCCGCGGCCAAGGCCGAGGCACGCGACCGGGTGGCGTCATGGCTCGCGACCGGCCGGGAGGCTTTCGTGCGCCTCAACGCGGCGGACACCGAATGGCATGCGGACGACCTCCGCATGCTGCAGGCGGCGCCGCGCGCGGGCGTGATGCTGCCCAAGTCCGACGCCGAATCGCTGGCCCGGACCGCCCGGGCCTTGCCCGGGCGCCGGATCATCGCGCTGCTCGAGACGGTCGCGGGCTACCTGGAACTGGCGCGCCTGGCCGCCGTGCCCGGGCTGGAGCGCATCGCGTTCGGCAGCGTGGACTTCGCGGCCGAAAGCGGCATCGAGGACGCAGGCGACGCCATGACCAGCGTGCGCATCCAGATCGTGCTCCAGTCCTGCCAGGCGGGCCTGGCGGCGCCGGTCGACGGCGTGAGCCTCCATTTCACCGACGACGCCTGCATGCAGGCGGAGGCTCGCCGTTCGCGCCAGCTCGGCTTCGGCGGCAAGCTCTGCATCCATCCGCGCCAGGTTGCTGCCGTCAATGCGGCGTTCCTGCCGACGGCGCAGGAAGTGGCGTGGGCGCAGGGGGTGCTCGCCGCCTTCGAGGCCAGCGCGGGCGCCGCCACTTCCCTGGACGGAAAGATGATCGACAAGCCGGTGGTCGAGCGGGCGCGGCGCATCCTCGCCGAGGGCGGGGCCGCCGGCGGCGGCGCTTAGAATCGGCCCCGAGGGATGGCTCCCCCGGGGTGCTGCAGCAGATGGAATATCGAACCAAAGAAGAACAGGTCGCGGACTACCTGCGCGAGCGAATCATCTCGGGGGTGTACCCGCGCGGATCGCGCCTGAAGCAGGCCGAGATCGCCGAGCAGCTGCACCTGAGCATCACGCCGGTGCGCGAGGCCCTGAGGCTTCTGGCGGCCGAAGGCTATGTCGGCGGCGACTCGTATCGGGGCGCCCGCGTCGCGCCTTTCGACCCCTCCGCCTCCGGCGAGATCCTGAACCTGCGCCTCATGCTGGAGGCCCAGCTGGTGCGCGGCGCGACCGAGCGGGTGACCTCGCACGACATCGCCGCGCTTCGATCCCTGGCCGACGAGTTCGCCAAGGCCTTCGAAAGCGGCGACCGTGCGACGGCGCGTGGCGTCAACTACCGCTTCCATCGCCGGCTGTACGACATCGCGCAGATGCCGCAGACCCTTCACTTCGTGCAGATCCTCTGGGCCCGCTACCCCTTCGACCTGATCAATGCCGTGGAAGGGCGTGGCCAGGAGGCGGTCAAGGAACACGACGAGATCCTGCATGCCCTGACGACCGGTGACGCTTCCGTGGCCATGCTGGCCATGCGCAAGCACATCGAGTCGGGATGGACGGTCCTCAAGTCGGCATAGGCCGGCTCAGACCGTCATCTTGATGAGGGTGAAATCATCCTCGAGCACGCCCGGGCCATGGACCTCGCGCGCGAAGTCCAGCAGGCGGTCCAGCTCGGACTGCCCGTCGCCGACCGGTCGCGACAGCACCTCGGTGAAGTCCTCGAACGCCAGCATCGAGCCATCCGGGCGGCTGATCTCGTAGGTGCCGTCGCTGAAGACGAACAGCCGGTCGGAGGCCTGCAGGGTGCACTGCGCTTCGCTATAGCGGGCCGCCGGCGAGATGCCGACGCAGGGGCCCGATGCCGGCAAGGGGCGGGCCTCGCCGGCGCCGCTCACGAGCACGGCCGGGGGGTGGCCGGCAGAGGCGTAGCGCAGGCTGCCGGTGGCGCGGTGGTAGACGCCGTACCAGACGGTGCAGAACAGCTCGCCGTGGCGTTCCATCTGGTAGGCCTGGTTGAGCGCGGTGAGCACCTCCCCGGGGCTGCGGAAGTCGGTCCGCTGCAGGGCCTCCGAGCGCAGCGTGTCGGCGACCGCCACCGACAGCAGGGCCGAGCCCACGCCATGGCCGCAGACGTCGAGCAGGTAGAGCGCGAAGTGCTGGTCGTCGATCCAGTGATAGCCGAACGAATCGCCGCCCAGTTCGGTCGAGGGTACGAAGCGCCAGTCGACCGACGGCGGGCCCGATACGGGCTCCGGCAGGATCGAGCGGACATAGCGCTCGGCGTCGCGCAGTTCCTGCTGCAGCCGGTCGTGGGTGAGCTGCAGCGCTTCCTGCGACGCCGCGAGTTCGCGATGGGCCCGGGTCAGTTCCAGGTTGGCCGATTCGAGTTGCTCGATGAGCCTGGCCTCGCGCTGGCTCAGCAGGGTCATGTCGTAGGCTTTCTGCTGCACCAGCCGGGCTTCCTCGTATTCCGTCGTCACGTCGAGCAGCAGGACCCAGACGGTGCCGTCGTCGGCGAAGAAGTGGATGTCCGCCACGCGCCCGCTGGGCATTTCCATCGAGCGGATCAGGAAAGGCGTCTCCACCAGCGGCAACAGGCCTTCCAGGAACGGGATCTGGTCGCTGGCCGGGCAGCCGGTCTGGAGCCCGGACAGTCCGTAGTGGTCCAGGTGCCCGCCGGCCTGCGTCAGGTTCTGCGAATCATCGATGACCAGGTGCGCGACGACCCGCTGCGCGTGCAGCAGCAAGAGCAGCGAGTCGGAGATCCGGGCCGGCAGGTCGAGCATGACTATCGGGCCACGCGCGCCGCCAGTTCCTGGAAGGCTTCCTCGACCCCCATGCCGGTCTTGGCGCTGGTGCGGCGAAAGTTCCATCCGGCGGCCTCCAGGCGCTCGATGCGCTCGGCCGGGAGCGCCCAGTCTTCCAGCAGGTCCGCCTTGTTGAGCAGGGCGACGAAGGGAACCTCGCCGATTTCCGCGCCGACCCGGGCCTGGATCGACACCGCGGTGTCCAGGGTCTCGGGCCGGGTGCCATCCACCACCAGCAGATAGCCGGCCGCGCCGCGCAGGTAGCTCACCCGGACCGCCGCCACCTCGTCCTCGCCGGCGATGTCCCACAGGATCAGGGCCATCTGCTCGCTGCCGACGGTCAGTTGCTTCTTGTCGATCTTCACTCCGACCGTCGTCAGGTAGGCGTCCGAGAAGATGGTGTCGACATAGCGGCGTACCAGGCTGGTCTTTCCGACGCCGAAGGCGCCCAGCAGGCAGATCTTCTTTTGCAGCATGGCTGAACAGTCCCTAGTCGCCTGTGCTCACGGCGAAGGAGACGCGCCGGTTCATCGACAGCTCGTCCTCGCTGGCGCCGGGACGCAGTGGTTCCAGCGGGCCGGCGCCGCGCACGGCGAGCACCGCGGGATCGACGCCGCGGGCCCGCAGCATGGAGCGCACGACCTCCGCGCGGCCCACGCTCAATGCCAGGTTGGAGGTGTCCTTGCCCGTGGCATCGGCGTGGCCGACGATCGTCACCCTGACCGGGAAGCCGAGGGCGCGGGTGACCTGAACCAGTTCGCGCATGTCGGCAGCGACGGCGTCCAGCTTGTCGTCCTGGCCCGGTGCAGGCCGCGGCACGCTGAACTCGAAATGGATGAGCTGCGCCTGAATGGCATCGCGCAGGCGAAGGTACTCGGGATCCTGCACGTCCTTGAGGGCGCTGAGATCCACCTTCGGGGCGCCGGCCGGCAAGGTCAGCAGGAAGGCCCGCGCCTTGTCCATCCATTGCTGGGGGGCCGTGCCGCTGGCGCGAATGCCGCTCGCGTCCTGGGCCAGGATGACCGTCGGCGGCGGATTCAGGGTCGCCTGCAGCCGCTTCAGCATGATGGCCGGATGCAGCGCCTGGTAGGGTTCCCAGCGGCCGCTGACGCGTGCCGGGTCCAGACGGGCCTGTGCCAGCAAGGTCTCCGGCTGCGTGGCCAGCGGGTCGCGCAGGCCCGACACCAGCCACTTTCCGTCGCGGCGTTCGGCCCCCGTCACGACGATGYCGGGCTGATCCTGCAGCGCCGAGACATAGGCATCGACGCGCTGGCGCTCGATGACCCGCCCGGTGATCCAGTAGCCCAGCACCGCCAGCAGGGCCAGCGGGATCATCCAGAGCAGCGGCGACTTTTTCTTGTGCGTCTCGGCCACCTGGGACAACAAGCAGGGCCGCAGGCGGTCCGCGGCCTCGTCGAAGGGCGTGGTGTCGCCCTGGAATTCATCGAGCGCCGTGCGCAACTGGTCGTGGACGGAGCCCAGCGTATCGCCCAGGCGCGCGCGCAGCATGGCCGGCGGATTGCCATGGATCACCGCTGCGAGAAAGGCCGACGGCCCTTCCTCGCACCACAGCAGCAGGTCGCCCAGCCGCAGGCTGTCGATGCTGCGGCCGCTCGCGCCGCCGGTCCCGGATTCGTCGAAGGAGTCGCGCACGAAGTCCTGGATCGCCGAGAGCATCGCCGACACCAGCTGCGGGTCGCGCGTGGTCGCGTCGTCCCTCGCCACGTGCGCCAGCAGCAGGCCGGTCTTGCGATGGATCAGGAACAGGTGCTCGACGCTGAATACGGCCGTGTGCCGCATCACGACGTCGGCAAAGGTGCTGCCGCTGCGCCAGGCCTCGATGCGCCACTTGAGGCCACGCCACGACAGGCTGTGCTTGAGGGCCTGGTTCAGGGATTGCAGCGTGCCCTCGAGGGTCTCGGCGATGGCCTTGCGGATCGCCGGCCCCATGACCGGATACAGGATGTCGACCATCGTGCCCGGGTTCTTCTGGATCGACGCCTGGGTCGCACGCTCGACGGTGGGCGCGATCGACTGGCCGAGGCGGTCGCCCTGCGTCGCCGCCAGCGCAAAGGCGGCGGGCAGCACCGCGCCCACCGCATCGGCGAACTCGCGCGGGTCGTCGAACTTCTGTTGCAGCCGCGCCAGCGCCACCTGCTCGCGCTCGAACAGCACGCCGCGCATCGCCTCCAGCCGCGGATCGTCGTCCAGGCGGCTCGGCAGCCTCGCCGCCACGTCCGGATCGACGCAGCGCGCCAACTCCAGCAAGAGCGCGGCGAGCCGTGYGTTCGGATCCTCTTCGGAGGCGCCTCCGGGCACGCGCGTCGCGGCCAGCGACAGGCGTGCGTTCACCGCGCCTCCGTTGCGGCGCCCGCGCGAACCAGCCCCACCGGCGCGCTGTCCGCGCGACTCAGCCGGCGTGGCCGTTGCTGCCCTTGGGCGCGACGTCCTGGTTCAGGCATTTGGCGATCTCGACAAACAGTCCGGCGAGCAGGTTGCGATCGGTCTTGACGTTGCTGAGCTCGGCGAACATCCGCTCGGTGGTGGCGCGGGCGTCGTCCTGGCGCTTGCGCATCTCGTCGCGCAGCACCTGGACCTCGTGGCCCAAGCGATCGGTGAACTCCCGCTCCTGGCGTGCCAGCTGGTCGGACACCTGGGCCAGGCGCTTCTCGAGCGCCTGCGTGTGATCGCGCAGGCTGCGCTCCAGCTCCTTGTCGGCATCGGCGCGCAGGTCCTTCTCCTCGCGGAACTGGCCGGCGACCGATTCGAGCTGCTTCTTCATCGTCGATTCGAGGCTGCTCAGGCTGCGCGACGACTCGGCCTCGATGTCGCGCATCCGTTGCTGGAAGCGCTCCTCGAGAATGGCGAAGCGCTTGTCGTAGTCCTGCATTTGGTTGCCGAACAGCAACTCGCGCATCTTGTCGACGCCCGAACTCTCGCCGGCGCCGTTGGGTTGCCCCGCAAGGGCCGCCTGAGCCGCCAGTGCGCTCTGGGTGTCGATGCTGAGTGAGGGTTTGGCTGTGGATGCCATGGAGACGTCTCCTCGGTGGGTGGATGGATGGGTGGGTGGTTGGCCGATCGGGYGCTGCAGGGCGCTCAGGGTGGCGCGGTCGCCCGGAACAGCAGCGTCAGGCAATTGCGTCCGTCCTCGTGGCGGTAACTGAGGCCGTCGGAGAAGCGCCGGACGATGGGGATGCCCCAGCCACCGATTCGGGCGTCCTGGATGCTCGTGGCCGGTGCAGGTTCGGGAACCAGCCGTGGGTCGAACTCGCTGCCCTCGTCCTCGACTTCGAGCGCCACGTCCTCGCCTTGCCAACCCAGGCGCAGGAGGATGCTCTGGGTGCCGTGGCCGCAGGCGTGGGTCATGATGTTCGTGACCACCTCGGTGGAGCAGAGATCGAGGTTCAGCACGACCCTGGCAGGAAGCCTCTGGCACTCGGCCCAGTCGTGCACCCAGGCGCTGACACGCGCGAGCTCGTTCAACTCGCTGCCAACGGTGAGGGATGCCCGGGGCTCCCCGCCGGAGGCGGACATCAGCGGCTTTCGGCGGCGGCCGTCAGCGCGCTGCAGGCCGTTTCGACGTCGGGGTACACCGGAATGATCGTGTCGATACCTGCCATCTTGAGCACCTCCGCCACAAGGGGTTGCGGGTTGGCCAGGGCCATCACGCCGCCGCGCGACGACTGGGCCCTCGCATTGACGACCAGCGTCCGGATGCCGATGGACGCCAGGAACGACACTTCGGACAGATCGACCACGGCGAGCAGCTTTCGGCTCGCCACGAGCTCCGACAGGCGCAGGTTGATGTCATACCCGCCAAGGCTGTCCATGCGCCCGACCAGACTGATCTTCTCGACGCCGTCGGCCAGTTGCTCGCTTCTCAGGTCCATACGCTCTCCGCAATCGATGTCGATGCGCTTTGAATCGGTTCGCTGCCGCAAGCACTGCCTCGCCCGCAAGTTCTTGTTTTTAAAAGAAAACAAGAGTGTCTGTGAGGCAAAAGCTAGTACCTTTTTCTAGCTTACGCCCAATTTGCGGCCTCGTCGACAACTGGCCCTCCACAAGCCAATGGACAGGCTCAGCGGTCCTTGCGCGCCGGCACGTTGCCCAGTGCCTCGACCAGCCGGTCGACCCGGATCGGCTTGGTCAGGTAGTCGTCCATGCCGGCTTCCATGCACATCTCCTGGTCGCCCTGCATGGCGTTGGCGGTCATCGCCACGATGCGCGGCCGTTGGTGGGCCTCGAGCAGCATGCAGATCTGCCGCGTGGCGTCGAGCCCGTCGAGCTCGGGCATCTGCACATCCATCAGCACCACGTCGTAGGTCTGGCGCTGCACCGACTCCACCGCCTCGATGCCGTTGGAGGCCAGGTCGGCCCGGTAGCCCATCTGCTGCAGCAGGCGCAGCGCGAGCTTCTGGTTCACTGCGTTGTCCTCGGCCAGCAGGATCCGCAACGGGTGGCGCGTTGCCATCGTCGGGTCGAGCCGCGGCTTGGCAATGCCGCCCTCCACGGGTCGGGCGGCCGCCTCGTGTGCGAGCAGGCTGACCAGCGTGTCGAACAGCTGCGACTGGTGGATCGGCTTCGACAGATAGGCGTTGAACAGCGATTCGGCGTCGCCCGCTTCGCGCCGGCCCAGTGAACTGAAGAGCACCAGCGGCAGCGTGGCGTGGTTGGCGCGGATGCGCCGTGCCAGGTCGATGCCGTCCATCTCGGGCATGTGCATGTCGAGGATCGCGAGGTCGAAGCGCTCGCCCTGCTCGAGCCAGCGCAAGGCTTCGGCCGGCGACTCGGTGTCGCGCGAATCCATGCCCCATCGCCCGGTCTGGAGCGAGAGCACGCGCCGGTTGGTGGCGTTGTCGTCGACGATCAGCAGGCGCTTGTCCTGCAGTTGGACCTGCACGCCGGTGACGACGCGGCGCTTGCTCGGCGGCGTGTGGGCGATCGACACTTCGATCGTGAAGAAGAAGGTCGAGCCCCTGCCCGGGCCGTCGCTCTCGACCCACATGGTGCCGCCCATCAGCTCGGCCAGCCGCTTGCTGATGGCCAGGCCCAGGCCGGTGCCGCCGTACTTGCGCGTGGTGCTCGAGTCGGCCTGCGAGAAGGACTGGAACAGCCGGCTCTTGCCCAGCGGCGACAGGCCGATGCCGGTGTCGCGCACGGCAAAGGTCAGGTCGATCCGGCCGCTCGCCTGGGCCTTGGCGCTGACCGTCAGCACCACCTCGCCGGCCTCCGTGAACTTCACCGCATTGCTCAGCAGGTTCAGCAGGATCTGCCGCAGCCGCGTGAGGTCGCCCATCACGCCGATCGGCACGTCGCACTCGAACACATAGGCGATGTCGAGCTTCTTCTCGGTGGCGCGCGTGCTGATCAGGTCGAGTGCCGACTCCACGCAGTCGCGCAGGTCGAAGGGGTGCGCCTCGATGTCCATGCGCCCGGCCTCGATCTTCGAGTAGTCCAGGATGTCGTTGATGATGGTCAGCAGCGCATCGCCCGAATCGCGGATGGTCTCGACGTAGTCCTGCTGCTCGGTGTCGAGCCGGGTGTCGAGCAGCAGGCCGCTCATGCCGATCACCGCGTTCATCGGCGTGCGGATCTCGTGGCTCATGGTGGCCAGGAAGGCGCTCTTGGCCTCGTTGGTGGCCTCGGCGGCGGCCCGCGCTTCCTTGGTCTCGTTGAACAGGCGCGCGTTCTGGATCGCGATCACGGCCTGGTCGGCGAAGGTCTCGAGCAGCTTGATTTCCTTTTCGGCGAACGCCTTCGGCGGTTGGCGCGCGACGTGGATCGAGCCGATGTAGCGGCCCTCCCACATCAGCGGGGCGATCATGATCGCGTAGTTGCCCATGTGAGCGGCGACCTCGCGCATGAACGCCGGCAGGTTCGGCTCGGCGAGCGCGTCCGGAATGTGGAGCACGTCGGGTCCGGCCATGGCGATACCGATGGGCGAGTGGTCGATGGGGCGCGGATAGAAGCGTTCGAGCGTTTCGCGGGCCGAGCCGCGATGCGCGCCGAGGTGCATCATCCCGTCGTCGCCGACCAGTGAAATGCCCAGCTGCGTGCCGGCGAACAGGCGCTGGCAGCTCTCCAGGATCTTGTCGAACACGGGCTGGGCGTTCTCCATCGATTCGCTGATGACCTGCAGCACGTCCGCCGTGGCGGTCTGGCGCTCGAGTGCCTCCCGGGTCTCATGGATCAGCCGCACGTTCTCGGTCGCGATCACGGCCTGGTCGGCGAACAGCCTGAGCAGATCGATCTGCCGTTGCGGCGTCTTGCCGGGTTCCGGCCAGGCGGTGGTGATGGCGCCGATCGGCACGCCGTCCTTGAGCATCGGCGCGGCGATCATGCGGCGCCGGTTGCCGGTGCTCGCCAGCCTGTGGTCGTAGTCCGGGTCCGACCCCGCGTCCTCGGTGCAGAGTGCCCGTCGCTCGAGGATGGCGCGGCCGTTCATCTGGCGCAGGTCGGGCGGCGCCGGCCACAGCGCGCGCGCCGCCTCCAGCGCCTCTGCGGACCAGTTGCGGGTCGCGGCCAGCTGGACCTGGCGGCCATCGAAGGTGAAGATCGCGGCCGTCGGGCCTTCGAACAACCACATGGTGCAGTCCAGGATGGCCTCGAACACCGGCATCACATCGGTGGGCGACTCGCTGATGACGCGCAGCACGTCGCTGACGGCGGTCTGGGACTCCAGGGACTCGGTCAACTCCGCGGTGCGCTCCTCGACCTTGTGCAGCGCCACCTGCGTCTCGTTGAACAGCCGCGCGTTCTGGATCGCGATGACGGCCTGCTCGGCGAAGGTCTTGAGCAGCGCACGTTCGCTGGGCCGGAACGGACCGACCTCCATGCGCTGCATGCTCAGGATGCCGATGCCGCGGCCTTCCCAGATCAGCGGCGCCGCCAGGTTCGCATAGCTCGAGCCGATGTGCTCGGCGTTGAGGCGCAACACCGGCGGCGCCGAGGCATCGTTCAGGACATCGGCGAACTCCACGAGATCGCCGCTCTGGAAGGAGAGTTCGGCCGAGGTGCCGGCCAGCGCCATCGGGTAGTTCGACTGCATCGCCGCCGCGAGCTCGGCCAGGCGCTTCTCGCTGACCGCAGCACGGCCGGCCGCGGTCATCAACCAGCGCGTCAGCGCAAGGCGCCCCTCGGCGTCGACCATCAGCAGGGCGAAGGAACTGCCGTCGAACAGGTGCTCGCAGCATTCGAGGATCTTGTCGAACACCGGGCCGGGGTCGGCCAGGGAGCTGCCGATGACCTGCAGCACCTCGGCGGCCGCGCGCTGGTGGGCCAGCGCCTCCTGCATCTCGCGGCCGTGGCGTTGCGTCTCGTCGAACAGGCGCGCGTTCTCCAGCACGAGGCCCAGGCTCGCTGCCACCGTTTCGAGCAACCGGATCTCGTGCGGCCCGAAGGCGTATTCGCGTTCGTGGTTCTGCAGCGCGATGATGCCGAGGGCGCGGTCGCTGCCGATGATCGGAACGGCAGCGATCGAATGGGCCCAGTCGGTTCCGGGGGCGGGACGCAGGCCGACCCGGATCTGTTCCTCGCGCGTGTTGGTCACGCCGGCCTGGCGCGTGTGCAGCATTCGCGCCAATGGCTCGTCCGGCTTCAGGGGCCGTGCCGGCGGCTGCGGCAGGGGCACGTTGTGTTCGTAGCGGTACAGCACCTGGACCAGGTTGGTCTTGTCGTCCCACCAGACGATGTTCAGGTCGCCGGTATCGAACAGCTCGCGCAGCCTGTCGCCCACCAGCTGGATGATGGCCTGGAAATCCAGCTTGGCCGCGATGCCTTGCTGGATGCCGTTGATCAGTGTCAGTTCGTCGCTGCGCTGCACCAGCGCGCTCTTGCACTCGGCCAGCTCGCGCTGGAGGCCCTCGCGGGCACGGGCGTGGGCCAGGGCCCCGCCGGCCTGCCGAGCCAGCGTGGCCAGCAGGTCGCGCTGCATCGGGTCGAAACGGCCCAGCGTGCCTTCGATGTCGGCATAGAGGTAGCCGAGCAGTTCCCGCCGGGCGACCAGCGGCGCGATCAGGCAGGATCGCTGTTCGGCCGCCGTGGCGCCCTCGGGCCCGTGCCGCAGGCTCGGCTTGCGGGTGCGGCGGGTTTCGCCGAGCCAGGGTGTGATGGCGCAGAGCAGGTCGCCGGCGTCCTCGGCGGCCGGCAGCATCGCGCCGGCGCTGCGCAGGCCGGCCTCGGTGTCGAGCACCAGCAGCACGCGCTGGGCGCCGACGAGCCGGGCGGCTTCATCGACCAGCAGGTCGAAAAGCTCGCTCGCGCTGCCCGGCGTGTTCAATCGCAGCCCGGCGTCGACCAGCCGCTCGAACGGGTCGCGCACCACACGGCCCGCGCGCGGCGCGTGCTTCGACAGGGGGCGAGACCGGGACTCAGCCATAGGGCATATGCCTTCAGCGATCAACAGGTTGATGCGCGATCGGCGCACCACGGCGTGGAGTCTAGCGGCGAAGGTGGAATCCCTGCATGCGGGTGCTCGCCCCTTGACCTTTTTCGAACACAAAGGGTTTATCCGGCGGGTGACTTTTGAGAGGCGCTGCGGAACAATCCCTGCAAGATTCAATTCGCTCAAGAGGAAAAGACAAATGCGCAAGCCCAGGAATTGGAGCCCCGTCGCGCTGGCCGCAGCAGCGTTGCTGCTCGCCGGGTGCACGACCACCGGCACGGGCAGCGGCGACATCGTGCAGAAGGGACAGCCCGACAAGCCGGTGCTGTTCTCCTGGAAGAGCACCGACGGCGGCATCACCGGCACCATGACGGYGACGCTGCCCACGGCCACCTACCAGGGGCCTTTCCTGCAGATCACGCAGCAGACGCAGAGCGAGGCCATGGCGCCGATGTGGGGCGGCGGCTGGCCGGCGGGCTGGTCCGACTGGTCCTATTGGGGCTACGGCAGCGTCGCGGGCATGGGCGGCATGGGCATGATGCCGGGCTTCGATCCGGTGCAGTTCGCCACCGTGTACAGCGGCAAGGTGATCGCGAACCTGAAGAGCCCGCAGGGTGGCCTGATGCGCTGCCGGCTGCACATGCTGCGGCCGCAGCAGGGCATGTCGGGGGGTGGCACCGGCGAGTGCCAGATCCGGGGCGGCGCCACCATCCAGGCCAACTTTTGAGGCAGGCTTTGACAGTTCGGCAATCCTTCACCGCCGTGCAGGTGAAGCTGGTGCTCGAGTCCTATGAGCTGGGCCTCGCGTGCCGCAGCGAGGCGATGCAGCTGCTGGACGCCTGGACCCGTCTGGGCACCTTCTCGGCCGATCAGCGCAGCGCTGTCGACGCCCTGTTCGCGCTCGGCTACGACGACATGATGCGCGGGCTGCACGACGCCGCCGACGGGCCCGAGTCGCGCGCCGTCGTTCGTGCGGAGCTGATCCGCAAGCTGGGCTGAGATGAAACTCACCCCCGAAGCGCCTTGCGGCGCCTCCCCCTCAAGGGGGCAACACCAGCGGCCCGGCAAAGCCGGTTCCGCGGTGTTCCTGGCCCTTGATTGCGCCGGATTCATGCGTCGTGCGTCACGCAATGGCGTGGTGGATCACTGAGATGCAGCAGAGAAGAAATGACAGCGGCGTCCTCAATTTCTATCTCCTGAAGTGCCTGGTCGCGCTGGTCGACCATTCGCATGTCTCGCGCGCCGCGGATGCGCTGTCGATCAGCCAGCCCGCCATGAGCCGGGCGATGGGCCAGCTGCGCGCGGTCACCGCCGATCCGATCCTCGTGAAGGGGGGCACCGGGCTCATCCCCACCGCCAAGGCGGTCCAGCTGCGAGAGTTCGCCGAGCGCATCCTCGGCGAGATGAGCGAACTGCTGGGCCATGCGGTGGCCTTCGACGCCGAGCGCACCCACTACCTGTTCCGGATGGTCGCGACCGACTACCTGGAATGCCTGTTCATGGACCGCCTGGTGCAGCACCTGGGCACCCGCTATCCGGGCATCTCGATGTCGGTGCGCCACCCGGTCCACCCGTCGCAGTTCAACAAGGTGCTGGAGTCCGGCGAAATCGACTTCGCGGTCGGCATGCTGCCGACGAGCCTGCGCGAACTGCGCCACCGCCTGTTGTTTCGCGACCGGATCATCTGTGTGGCGCGCGCCGGCCACTGGGCCGTCGGCAGGACGCTGTCGCCGCCCGAATTCGCCGCCCTCGAGCACGTCGTGATCATGCCGAACACGGTCAACTGCTTCGGCGAGGCGGTCGACCAGGCGCTGGCTGTCCAGGGCCTGCAGCGCAATCGGCGCTTTGTCACGCCGAACTACCTCACGGCACCGCACCTGCTCGAAGGAACCAATATGGTGGCGCTGCTGCCGCAGTCGCTGGCGGACCGCTTCCGCGACCGCTTCGGACTGGCCGAACTTCCATTGCCGATGGAACTGCCGGATTTCGAGGTCTACATCTCGTGGCACGACCGCACCCATCGCCACGCCGCCCACATCTGGTTTCGCGACCAGGTGATGCGGAGCCTCGATCTCAAGGCGCAGGGCCCGGATTGGGCTTACGCCTAGATACTTCAATGCACGAAGTGGATAGTGTTCATCCATTCGTAGCATGGACAAGCTAGTGAGGACTCCCAATACTTGGGCATCACTGTTGATTCGGCAATCGACAGCCGCCGTCGGAACGGCGCCTGGATGAATTGCCATCTTGCTTATGTCTCGTACGATCCGAACCGTTGATGACCTTGCCCAAATGCCAGACACGGAATTGCTCGCCTGCTTCGGAGCCCTTCGGACCGCGATCCAGGAATCCAGGCGCCAGTACGCGGACGCGCTGCGCGACTGCCTGATTCCGCCCGGCTCCCCGTTCGAGTTTCATGCCTTCAACTGGCGTCCCAGAGGTTCCCAGCGTTTCAGCATGCCGGCTCAACTGAGCCCCGAAACACCGATCGACGAGATCTCCATGCGGTCGGCGGCCCGGGATGCCTTGAGGAATCTGAGCATCTTCTGCATCGACGACCTGTCGGCGATCAGCGAACAGGAATTGTTGAACGAGGAGGCGATCGGGGCGAAGACRGTGGGTCGCCTGCGCGAGGCGCTGGCGCGCGTGGGGCTCGATTTTCTGCCGAACGCCACGGCGCTTCCGAGCCCGGGCCGCTGCGCCGGGAGCACTGCGACCGCCAGCACCGCGACCGGAAGGCGGGCGGAGCCCGCCGTCAACGGCAGGCCGCCGCTCGTGGAGGTGCCAAAGCGGCTGGGCGAGCAGGCACGCCCGGCGCGCGACACCAGCGCCAGCGAGAACATGGACTGGATGGGCTTGTATGCCTACCCTTCGCAGCTGCTGAGGCTGCAGCCGGGCGATGCCGGCGTCTTCGTCTGCCCGCCGGCCTGGCGCGGACGCCTCGGCACGGTCTGCGGCGTCTGGATCAAGGGAAACACCGACTGGGCCGAAGGCTTCCCACCCGGAACGCCCTGGAAGGAAGTGTTCTGGACCGAGGCCCACGTCGACGGCCTGAAGGTGGTGCGGGCGCCGCGGCCCGGGCAGTCGGTCAAGGGGCCGTCCCGGCAGTTCGTGTTCGCCCCGCGCGCCGCCGTCGCGCTGCCCGAGCCGGGGTTTCCCGGACTCGACCAGGTGGTCTCGCTCTGGCGCAGGCCGGCCCAGGCCGGTGAAGGGCGCCGGCTCGACGCTCGACGGAAGCTGGCCATGGGTGGATGACCAGGCCGCGTCCGGCTGACAGGTTCGTCCGCGGCCATCCTGCGATGGCCGGCACGAGAAGTCATACTCTCGCGCCATGTCCCTCACTCTCCTGCTTCTGCAACTCACGGTGATCCTGGCGCTTGCCCGCGCCTGCGGCCTGGTGCTGCGGGCTTTCGGGCAGCCCATGGTCATCGGCGAGATGGCGGCCGGCATCCTGCTCGGCCCGGTCGTCTTCGGGGCCCTGTTCCCGCAGTGGCATGCGCAGCTGTTCCCGCCGGCCTCGCTGGCCAGCCTGTCGTCCCTGGCGATGGTCGGCGTGGTGCTGTTCATGTTCATCGTCGGCGCCGAACTGCGGGCACCCAGCGGCATGGGGGCGCAGCTCAAGGCGGCCGGCTGGGTCGGCGTCTCCAGCATGGTGCTGCCGATGATCCTGGGCCTGGCCATCGCACCCGTCCTTCATCCTTCGCTGGCACCGGAAGGCGTGGCGTTCTGGCCCTTCGCGCTGTTCCTCGGCGTGGCGCTGTCGATCACGGCATTTCCCGTGCTCGCGCGCATCCTCAAGGACCGCAACATGACGCGGACGCCGGTCGGCCAGCTGTCCCTGGGCGCGGCCGGCGTGGTGGACGCGCTGGCGTGGGTGCTGCTGGCGATGGTCGTCGCGCTGGCGAGTTCGGGTGCGGGCTTCGGCGGCTTTCTCAAGATCGCCCTCGGGCTGGCGCTGCTGGTGGCCGCGGTCCTGCTGGTCGTTCGGCCTCTGCTGGCCCGGCTGCTGCGCGTGCATGCGCCCGACGGCGTGCCTTCGCCGATGGTGCTGGCCGCGCTGCTGATCGGCCTGTTCGCCTGCGCGATGATCACCGAGTGGCTGCACCTGCACGCCGTGTTCGGCGCCTTCCTCTTCGGCATCAGCCTGCCTCGGGACGATCGCCTGCTTCGCGCCCTGGTCGAACGGATCGAGCCGCTGTCGGTCGTGGTCCTGATGCCGATCTTCTTTGCGCTGGCCGGCCTGGGGACCACGTCGGGTGCATTCGCCAGCGCCGGCCTCGGCGCCCTGGGCCTGATCCTGCTGGTGGCGACGGCCGGCAAGATCATCGGCGGCGCGGCCGGTGCCAGGGTCTGCGGCTATGGCTGGCGCGAGAGCCTGGCCACCGGAGCGCTCATGAATTCCCGGGGCCTGATGGAACTGATCGTCATCAAGGTCGGCCTCGATGCCGGCCTGATCGGTCCCGAGCTGTTCACCATGCTGCTCGTCATGGCCCTCGTCACGACCGCGGCGACCGGCCCGCTGCTGGCCCTGATCGGCCGCCGCAGCGGCGAGTCCGTCGACGGTGCGGCCAGCCATTGACGGGGCGGTTCGCGGCCCCGGCACAATGCGGGCCGCATCAAGTGAATTCAAAAGGAGCTTCGAGGTCATGGAAACAAGGCAGGAATGCGATGTGCTGGTGATCGGCGGCGGACCGGCCGGCTCGACCATCGCCACGCTGCTCGCGCGCCAGGGGCGGCGCGTCGTGCTGCTCGAAAAAGAACATCACCCGCGCTTTCACATCGGTGAATCGCTGCTGCCGGGCAACGTCGAACTCTTCGACAAGCTCGGCGTGCGCGACCAGGTCGACAAGATCGGCATGCCCAAGTTCGGCATCGAGTTCGTGCCGCCGGACCTCGACTACCGCAGCTACGTCGATTTCTCCGAGGGCTGGGATCCGTCCAAGGGATCGGCCTGGCAGGTGYGCCGCTCGGAACTGGATGAACTGCTGTTCCGCCACGCGGGCAAGGAAGGCGCCCTGACGCTCGAAGGCGCCAAGGTGCGGCAAGTGGATTTCGACGACGCCGGCGCGACGGTGCAGGCCGTGCTCGACGACGGCGACCCGCGCAGTTGGCGGGCACGCTTCGTGGTCGACGCCAGCGGTCGCGATACCGTGCTGGCCAGCAAGTTCAAATGCAAGAACAAGAACCCCGACCACAACAGCACGGCGCTGTTCGGCCATTTTCGCGACGCGCGGCGGCTGGAGGGCCGGCGCGAGGGCAACATCAGCATCTGCTGGTTCGAGCACGGCTGGTTCTGGTTCATTCCGCTCGCCGACGGCACCACCAGCGTCGGCGCGGTCTGCTGGGCCTACTACCTGAAGGCGCGCGACAAGCCGCTGAAGGACTATTTCTACGACACCATCGCGCTGTGTCCGGAACTGCACGACCGGCTGAAGGATGCGACGCTGGTCGACGACCGGGTGCACGCGACCGGCAACTTCTCGTATTCGAGCACGCATGCCGCCGGCGAGCGCTACCTGATGGTGGGCGACGCCTTCACCTTCATCGACCCGATGTTCTCCTCGGGCGTGTTCCTGGCGATGCAGAGCGCCTTCGATGGCGCCGAGCTGGTGGCGACGGCGCTGGACCGGCCGGCCGAACTGGCGCCGGCACGCCGGGCGCTCGAAAAGCGCATGCGGGTCGGACCGCGCGACTACTCGTGGTTCATCTACCGGGTCACCAACCCGACGATCCGCGACATGTTCATGCACCCCAACAACGTCTTCAAGGCCAAGCAGGGCCTGATGTCGCTCCTGGCGGCCGACATCCACCACGGGGCGGCCTACCGCCGCTCGCTGTGGATGTTCAAGGTGCTGTATTACTTCATCTCGGCGGTGAACTGGCGCCGCAGCTATGCCGGCTGGAAACGGCGGCGCGACAACATCCGCGACTGGGGTCCGCTCAAGGGCGAGACCATCCTGAAGGCCGACTGACCGTGCGCCGGCACGGCGCACCCGTCAGGACGCCGACGTGCTCAGGAGCGAGGCCGCGATCGTCCACATCAGCAGCGCCACCAGCGCATCGAGCAGGCGCCAGGCCTGCGGGCGGGTGAACAGCGGGCCCAGCAGCCGGGCCCCATGGCCGAGCGCAAGGAACCAGGCGATGCTGGCGCCGGCGGCGCCGGCGCCGAAGACCCAGCGGCCGCCCTCGGGCTGCTGCGCCGAGACCGCGCCCAGCAGCACCACGGTGTCGAGCCAGCAATGCGGGTTGAGGTAGGTGAAGGCCAGGCAGGCGGCCAGCGCCGAACGCAGGCTCATCGGCGCCGCCGATGGCAGCGACATTTGCCCGCCCATCCAGGCGCGGCGGGCCGCGAGGGCCCCGTAGGTCAGCAGGAAGCAGGCGCCGCCCCAGCGCGCCAGTGCCAGCAGCGGGGCGCTGGACTGCACCAGCAGCCCCAGGCCGGCGACACCCAGGGCGATCAGCAGCACATCGGACAGGGCGCAGACCAGCACCACCTCGCGCACATGCTCGCGCTTCAGGCCCTGGCGCAACACGAACGCGTTCTGCGCGCCGATGGCGACGATCAGTGCGGCCGACGTGAGGAATCCCTTGGCAAAGATCAGGTACATGGCTCGACGGTAGCGCGCCGTGCTGGTTCAATCAAACTCGTCTTTCTGCATTCGCATTAGAATTTTTCACATGCAGATCGACTCACGGCAACTGGCCGCCTTCGCTGCCGTGTTGCGCGAGGGCAGTTTCGATGGCGCGGCGCGCGTGCTGCACATCACGCCATCGGCCGTCAGCCAGCGCATCAAGGGCCTCGAGGAGCGGATGGGGCGCGTGCTGCTGCAGCGCAGTTCGCCCTGCGTCGCCACGCCGGCCGGGCAGGCCCTGCAGCGGCACGCGCAGCAACTGCAATTGCTGGAGGCCGACGTGCTGCAGCCCTTCGGCCTCGGCTTGCCGGACCCGCAACGGCCTGATGAATCAGGGCCTCCTGCACTGCCGCTGGCCCTGGCGGTCAATGCCGATTCGCTGGCCACCTGGTTCGTGCCGGCGCTGGCCGCCGTGCAGGCCGCGCACCCGGTGGCCTTCGAGCTGCATGTGGAAGACCAGGATCACTCCAAGCTCCTGCTTCGCGAAGGCCGCGTGATGGCGGCGGTCACCTCCGAGCCCCAGCCGGTGCAGGGCTGCGTGGCCGAGCCCCTGGGGGCGATGCGCTACGTGGCTGTCGCCAGCCCGGCGTTCATGGCGCGGCACTTCGCGCACGGCGTCGACGCCGTCTCGCTGGCCGCGGCGCCGTGCAGTGTGTTCAACGCCAGGGATTCGCTGCAGGCGCGCTTCATGCGCCGACTGACGCGCAAGAAGCCGGCGCCACCGATGCACCAGGTGCCGAGCACCCACGGCTTCGTGCACGCCGCGTTGCAGGGCCTGGGCTGGGGGATGAATCCGCAGGTGCTGGTGGGCGGCCTGCTCGCGAGCGGCGACCTGGTCGAACTGGTGCCGGGGGAGGGCCTCGACGTCGCCTTGTACTGGCAGCACTGGCGCATCGAATCGGAGGTGCTGCGCGGGCTGACGGGCGCGGTGCATGCCGCGGCCGCCGCCATGCTGGTGCCGGCCTGATGCATCCCCGCGTCTGCTGCGCTATTGCCCGACGACCGACCAGCCCGCCTGCTGGTTGGTCTTGTCGTTCTCGTATTCCCAGCGCGTGCCGCAGGCGTCGCAGCGGTAGCTGGTGACGTTGACGACATGGCCGTCGCCGCGCTCTTCCTTGCGGCTGGACTGTTGCACGAGCTCGGCGTGCCCGGGCGCACGGCGCCAGTTGCGCTGGATTCCGGCACATGACGCGCAGAGCACCATCTTCTTCAATTCGGCCTGTCGGTTGGACTCGTTCGCCATGGGCTTGTGCTCTCTCTGGATGGTTCGCTCGGTCGGCGATGTTAGCGTGCGCCTGGTCGCCCCGGGGAGAAGGAGGAGGCGTCTGCTCAGCGGAAGTCCCTGAGTCCGGCGCGGATTCGCGCCCTGCGGATCGCGATGTCGGCACGCCGCTCGGCCGCGGACAGGCGCTCGATCTCGCGCTGCCTGTGCAGCCGCCACTGCTGCACGATGACCACGGCGCTGCAAAGGCAGGCAACGAGGAACGCGGCGACGGCCACGGTTGCCATGGCGAGCGCGGCAAGCTCCCGGCCGCGGTCGGTGCCGCCGCCCGCAGCCGAACGATCGCCGCCGACGAACAGGAAGATGGCAGTCACGGTGAACAGGATCCCGACGATGGCGGCGCCTTGCCGGACCTTGCGCAAACCGGGGGATGGCATCGGAATCTCGTCCAAGGGTGGAAGGTTCATGATCGCAGCAGGGCCATCATGGCGCGCCCGCCGCCGGCCCTCCTTCGCACATTGTTTCAATGAGGACCGCACAATGGGGTGTCATGCGTTGCCGGTTTGTCATCCTCGGGCTTGTCTTGCTCGGCGCCGTCTCCTACGCCGAGGTGATCCGCTGCGCGGACGCGGCCGGCAACGTGAGCTATACCGATGGCGCATGCCCGTCGGGCGCCCGGGCCGTGGGGCGCGTGGCCGTGCCGGAACCCGCCCCGCCGGCGCCGGGCGGCGCTGAACCGGCGAGCCCATCGCCATCGCAGCGAGAGCGGGCGGAAGCCGCGGCGCGTCCGCCGCCGGCACCCTCGGGGCCCATCGTCATCGACGCGCGCGGCAGCCGCGGCGGCGATCCGGCCGTCGATTCGCGCTCGAGCGACAGTGGCGTCGATCCGATGCCGGTCGACGATGGCTATGGCTATCCCGGCGGCGCCTATCGACGTCCGCCGCCGCGCGACATGCGGCCGCGAATCCGCCACTGCGACGCGGGCGGCTGCGAGGACCGGCAGGGCAACCGATACAACCGCTCCGGCCAGCTCGAGCGCTACCAGAGCCTGGACGGCAGGACTTGCCGGCCCGTGGGGACGACCACGATCTGCCGCTGAGCCGTCGGTGCCCCGCTACCTGGGGCAATCGCCGCCGACGGACGAGCTGCCGTCCTTGCACTCGGTCAGGATCGGCGCGCTGCGCGGGCGCGGGCGAGATGGCAAGGCCCCGGACTCCGGGCCGCGCTCGCGCTGGTACACGATCTTCTTGCTGCCGAGCTCGCAACTGCCGACCACCTGGCCTTCCACCGGTGCCGCGGCATCGATCGCGACGACCGCGAAGCGCAGCACGCCGGCGGCGGCGATCTTCGCCTCGATACGGGCGCGCAGGGCTTCGCAGTCTTCGGCGCCGCTGGCTGCGGTGGCGCAGGCCCACGCGATGGGAAACAGCCACAGTCTGTTCATGGTGCGAACCCTTTCGGAGAGGCAGGTCGGCCAGACATTCTGCCGGACCCCGAATCGGACCCGCTGCCCCGCCCAGCGTCGCTATCTCGGCCGATCACCCTTGAGGGTGATTCTCTGCATCACGCGCCGAAAGCCGTGGTAGTCGTTCACGGGGTTGTGCTGGGTGCAACGGTTGTCCCAGAGCGCGATGGCATTGACATCCCATGCGAACCGGCAAGTGAACTCCGGCTTGAGCCATGTCGTCTCCAGATGTGCTTTGCATCTCAGAATATCGACCGTCCCACCCACTGCACAGAGGGGAGGAGGCCACAGGTCCACGCCTTGAACTTTTAGATGAAGCCCCGGCGCATATTCAGGCGCGTCGCAGCTTCATGTTGAAGCGGAACTTGTCGGCCGGGTAGAGATTGACCGACACCTCGGCCACCTTGTCGGAGGTCGTCTTGTAGGTTCGCCTCACCTCGACGACGCTGGACGCCGGTTCGACGCTCGGCCGAGGGCCTGTTCGAGAGCAATTTTCCGGTCGATCGCAGCGCTGCCAGCTATGGCGTCGTTTGGAACGCCCTCAAGAGGCTCGCCTCCGGCGCGACCAGGGAGCAAAAGAAGATGCTCTTTCATGACAACGCAATCCGGATCTATCGGAATGAACTCAACCTGAGGACATCATGCTGAACTGGCTCCGGGATGTTGGATCCTCGATTCATCGGCTCGTCCTCGACTCGGGTGCCTTGGTCGAGGCGGCATACCTCGGCCCGGGCAATGCGCTGCCTCCGCCCGCCGGGAGCGGCTTGACAAGATGGGGCCAATGCATCGAGAGTGAGTCCCATCGCGTGTTCGCCCCAAGCGAAGATCAGGTATCCCAGTCGAGCATCCAAATGAAGACCCAGAGCCCGTCCGCCGAGATCCAGCGCCACAGCAACTGCCCTCGGGAGCACGGGTGAATCCGCTGCGATTCGGACTCATCGCCAACCGGGTGCACCGCCAGGGGGGCGATGGTGCGCTCATGACCTGGGCCAAGACCTGTGACGAAGGAATCCGCGCCCTCGACATGCGACTGTTCGTGGTGGGGGGCGCGTACGACGCATTGATGAATGCGCAGATGTTGATGGGGTATCGATCGATGTTCCGATTGCCCTCGGGGGTCGAGGGGGGCGTGATGAGGCTGGCTTCTCGCATTGCGGGCGGGCTGAAGCCCGAAGATGAACTCGACGGCGTGATCTACCTGATCGATCCGGTCGATCCGTCGTCCCTCTATCCAGAGGCCCAGGCGCTGAAGCGCCAGTGCGTCATTCATGGCAAGCCATTCGTGTCCACCTCGGCCGGTGCGGTCGAGTGGATCGCCGTCGAACTGCTCCATGCGAACAAGGGCAAGGCGGAACTCCGGCTGCCACTGGCAGGCCAGACCGTCGCATTGATTGCACACGACGCGTTGAAGCAACGCATGGTGGATTTCGCCGCCCGGCACTTCGACATCCTGTCCAGGTTCGCCGCACGCGTAGGCACCGGCACGACCGGCGGCCTGCTCAACGAGATGGCGTGGTCTCGCGGATGGCCCGCAGGCCAACCCTGGGTCCAACGCCACCTGAGCGGACCGATGGGAGGCGATGCACAGATTGCGGAGCTGGTGCTGAACCGCGCCTGCAGCAAGGTGATCTTCTTCGAGGATCCGCATGTCGCACGCCAGCATGAGGCCGACATCCAACTGCTCGAACGAGCGGTTTGCACGGCTTCGAAGGACACCACGTGCTTCAATTCGCCGGCGATGGCTGAACGCTGGGCCGCGGCCGTGTCGCTGCAGCCAGCGCGCTGAAGATCCGCCGATGGACGCATGCGCTCGTTCGACCGAAAATGACCGCATGGACCTCACCGACCACAGCTTGAAGAGCCTGTTCGCACAACTCGGCTTGCCGAACTCGAAAGGCGAAATCGACGCGTTCATCGAGCGGCACGGCCCGCTTCCGGGGGCCGTTCGGCTTGCTGATGCACCATTTTGGACCGCGGGCCAGGCAGCGTTTCTGCGGGAAGAGATCAACGAGGATGCCGAATGGGCAGAGTTGGTCGATCAACTCGATGCGCTCCTGAGGCAATGACGCCCCGGAGGCCGGTCGCGGACGCCGCAGCTACGCCGGAGGGTTCGTCTCGACCCTGTGCGCATGCAGGGCCTCGAAGATCGGCGCGTCGCTGAAGCGAAACAGGTCGAGTGTCGTCGGCCCGGCGGGGTCGCAGTGCGCCGCGAAGGAAGACCACGACGGCACGACGAACATGTCGCCGCGCCGGACCGTCCACTTGTCTTCGCCCACCTCGACCGTGCCGCCGCCCTCGAAGACCTGGTAGACCGACGACCCGACTTCGCGCCGCGGCCGCGTGCCGGCCCCCTGCCTGATGCGGTGCATCTCGGTGCGAATGGTGGGCAGCACGTCGCGTCCGTTGCCCGGGTTCGTGAAGCGCACCGCCGCATGACCCGGGCTCAGCGTGGCGGGTTGGCCTTCGTCCTCCAGCGCCAGCTGGTCGGCCAGGGCCCGGTCGGTGTCGATCCAGCGGTAGGCCAGCAGCGGCGTTGCGGCCGGCGCCTCCGGCTGCGACAGCGGGCGCAGGCCGGGGTGGCCCCAGAGGCGCTCCGAGCGCGAGCGCGCCGGCGTGGCTTTCTCGGCTGCGCTGACGTGTTCGCGCCCGAATTCGAAGAACTGCGACTCCGTGTAGTACGAGAAAGGGATGTCCAGTCCGTCGATCCAGGCCATCGGTGCGCTCGCCGCGTTGTGATGGGCATGCCAGTTCCAGCCGGCTTGCGGCAGGAAGTCGCCGCGCGACATCCGCACCGGGTCGCCGTTGACCACGGTCCACACGCCTTCGCCTTCGACCACGAAGCGAAACGCGTGCTGCGTGTGGCGGTGCTCCGGTGCGTCCTCCCCTGGCATCAGGTACTGGATCGCAGCCCACAAGGTCGGCGTGGCGAAGGGCCTGCCGCCGAGCGCCGGGTTGGCCAGGGCGATGGCACGTCGCTCGCCACCGCGGCCGACAGGGACGATGCGCCCGGCTTCGCTCGCCAGCGCCACCAGGCGGTCCCAGCGCCAGAGATGGGCGGCCGCCTTGCTGCGCGGATGCCGGGGCATCAGGTCGCCGATCTCCGTCCACAGCGGGACGAGCAGTTCGCGTTCGAAGCCGCGGTAGAGCTGTTCGAGCGCAGGGCTGGGCTCGGGTTGGCCCGGACCGGCGACGGCCTCGAGGCGCACGGGCGAGGTCTCGGTGTTGCCTGCCATGTTCATTCGGACGGGCCGACCGTGAGCGTGATCTCGCCGACGCCGGCGATGCGGCCTTCGACGCGGTCGCCCGGCTGCAGCGGGCCAACGCCTTCGGGCGTGCCGGTGAAGATCAGGTCGCCGGGTTGAAGATGGTAGAAGTTCGAGAGGTCCTCGATCAGCTCGGGGATGCTCCAGATCAGCTTGGAAAGATCGGAGCTCTGTCGTTCCCGCCCGTTCACGCCGAGCGCCAGCGCGCCGTGGTCCAGCACGGTGGCCGGCATGGGCACGACTTCCGACACCACCGACGACTGCTCGACGTCCTTGCCGAGGTCCCAGGGCCGGCCCTTGTCCCGGGCTGCCAGTTGCAGGTCGCGCCGCGTCATGTCCAGGCCGCAGGCGTAGCCGTAGATCAGCCGGGCGGCGTCGGCGCGGCCGACGCGAAAGCCCGGGGCTCCGATGACGAGCACCAGCTCCATCTCGTGGTGGTAGTTCCCGGTTTCCGGCGGATACGGCACGGTGGCGCCGGATTCGACCAGGGTCGACGGGCTCTTGGTGAAATAGAACGGCACCTCGACTGTCTTGTCGACCGGACGGCCCATCTCGACGGCGTGGGCGTGGTAGTTGCGTCCGACGAAGAACAGGCGGTTGATGGGCAGGCGTCCGGTCTTGCCGCGCACCGGCAGCGAGGGAACGGGGGGAGGGGTCCAGAGGTAGGCAGAGGTCATGATTTTCAGGAGAGGGGTTGGGGATCCGGTCGGGCGTCGGGCCTCGTTTTCAAAGCTTGGCGAGCGGCACCTCGAGGTCTGCGAGCCGGTTCGGGTCGACGCGGGTGCGGCGTTCGATCAGGCGCCGCGCGAATCGCAGGTCCCGCGCCGCGTTGGGGCCCAGCGCCGCGACCACCTTGTCGGCGTCGAGGAAGAACATCACGAAGCTGTCGGAACCCCGATCCCCGCGCACCACCACCTGGTGCGCGGGCGTCGGCATGCCGAAGATCTGCAGGTTGACGTCGTACTGGTCCGACCAGAACCATGGCAGCGGCTGATGATTCACCGCGATGCCGAGCGCGGCGCGGGCGGCGGCGATGCCCTGCTCCTGGGCGTTCTGCCAGGACTCGAGCCGCATCCGTCGGCCCGCCCATTCGCAATGCCAGGTCGCCACGTCGCCGGCGGCCAGGATGTCGGGGTCCGACGTGCGGCATTGCGCATCGACCCGCACGCCCGCCTCGCACGCCAATCCGGCCTCGCGCGCCAGCGCGTCGTTGGCGACCAGTCCGACACCGACGAGGACCGCATCGCAGGCCAGTTCGCGGCCATCGCCGAGCGTGACCGCCAGGCTCCCTTGCGTGTCCCGGGCCAGTCGCTCGACCTGCGCGCCGAGCTCGACGCGGACGCCGTGCGAGCGGTGAAGCCGCAGCAGGTAGTCGGAGATTTCCGGCGGAACGCTGCGCTCGCACAAGCGCCCCATCGCCTCGACGACGGTCACGTCCATCCCCTTCTTCCTGGCGGTGGCAGCCACTTCGAGGCCGATCCATCCGCCGCCCACGACCAGCAGCCGCTTGCCGGCGGACAGCGCAGCGCCGAGCGCCGTCGCATCCTCGATGCTGCGCAAGGTGAAGACGCCGGGCAGGTCGGCGCCAGGGACGTTCAGTCGGCGCGCCCGTCCGCCGTTGCACAGGATCAACTTGTCGTAGTCGACGGGCTCCCCCTGTGTCAGGTGGAGCTGTTTCGCGGACCTGTCGATCCGGGTCGCGCCGACCTTCGGCCGCCAGTCGATGTCGAGCAGGTCGAAGGCTTCCTGTTTCGCCAGGTAGGTGGACTCCGCGGGCGCTTCTCCCGAGAGCACCGCCTTCGACAAGGGCGGGCGCTCGTAGGGCCGATGGGCTTCGTCGCCGATCAGGACGACACATCCCTTGAAGCCTTCGCTTCGCAAGGTCTGCGCGGCCCAGCCGCCGGCCTGGCCGGCGCCCACGATCACCAGGGTCTCGGTCGTCATTTGGCCACCACCGCGTTGCGGATCGTCGCGCCGGCATCCACGCTGTGCGTGGCTGCCGAACGACCCGTGTGGATGAGCAGAGTCGCCACCGCCGCGAGCACGGCAGGGAGGGCGATCGCAACGAAATTCTGTTGCAGCGGAAGCGCCATGCCGACCAGCGTGCCGATCAGGATCGGCCCCAGCAGCGCGCCGATTCTTCCGACACCCAGCGCCCAGCCGATCCCCGTGCTGCGCACGGCCATGGGGTAGAACTGGCCGACGTAGGCCAGGTTCACGATCTGGGTCCCGATGGTGCAGGCGCCGGCGAGTCCGACCATCAGGAACAGCACGGGCGTCGGCAGGGTCTGGCCCAGCAGCGTGATGGAAATGGCTGCAAGCACGTACATGGTGACCAGCACGTACTTGATGGGCAGCCGGTCGGACAGCCACCCGCCTGCGATCGCGCCGATCATGGCGCCGAAGTTCAGCACCAGCACGAAGGTGAGTGCCGATCCCAGGCTGAAGCCTGCGCTGGCCATCAGCTTGGTGAGCCACGAACTGAGTGCGTACACCATGAAGAGGCACATCAGGAACGACAGCCAGAACATCAGCGTGCTGAAGCCGCGCCCTTCATGGAAGAGGTGCCCGATCGGCGTGCTGTCCGCCCGGTCTTCCTGCGGCAAGGCGAACTGGTCGTCGGACTGCGGTTTGTAGCTCGGGTCCAGGCGCGAGGCGATGCGCCGCAGTTCGTCGAATCGACCCTTCCTGATCAGGAAAGGCATCGACTCCGGGAACGATCGAAAGATCAGCGGGATCAGCAGCACAGGCAGGCCCGCGACGATGAAGACCGACGGCCAGCCCAGGCGCTCGATCATCCCCTTGCCGACCAGCGCCGCCAGCATGCCGCCGACGGAGTAGCCGCTGAACATCAGCGTCACCATCATGCTGCGGATCTTCAGCGGCGAGTACTCGGTCATCTGGGCGACCACGTTGGGCATCACGCCGCCGATGCCGACGCCGGCGATGAAGCGAAAGATGCTGAACATCACGGGGTCCCTGGCCAGACCCGCGGCGGCCGTGAAGACGCTGAACAGCGCGACGCAGATCGCGACCGCCCAGCGCCGCCCGATCCGGTCGGCGACGGTGCCGAGGATGATGTTGCCGAACATCATGCCGAACAGCGCCGAGCTCACCATCAGGCCCGCGTTCGCGGGGGCGACATCCATGCTCTGCATGATCGCGGGCAGGGCAATGCCGACGACCGCGAGGTCATAGCCGTCGAAGATGATGATCAGCGCGCTCCAGAACAGCACCAGGCCGTGGAAGCGATTGAAGCGCGCCTTGTCGGCGAGCGCGTGGACGTCTATGTGGCGCATCGATGTCTCCAGGTAGGTCGATGAGAGAACCCTGGCGGGGGCAAGGATCCAAGCACTGTGGGGTGCCGGGGCATGCCGCGGCGACGCCTCGTGTTCCCGAGGTCGCCGAGCGGGTGGGAGCGGATCAGTCCAGCGCGAGAAACACGCGGCCGGCTTCGATCCTGACGGGGTAGGACCGAATCGCTTCGGTCACCGGCGCACAGGCGGGCTGCCCGTTGCGGACGTCGAACTTGCCCTGGTGCAAGGGGCATTCGATCTCGTGCCCCTCGAGGAAGCCCTCGCACAGGCGGGCGTGCCCGTGGGTGCAGATGTTGTCGGTGGCGTAGATCCGGCCCTCCACGCTGTACAGCGCGATGTCGCGGCCATCGACCACCATGCCGACCACGTCGTCTTCGGGCACCTGGTCCACAGGTGCGGCATCGGTCCATTGCGAAATGCTCATGGGGGCCTCAGATCGGATAGATGATGGAGTTGGGGATCATTTCGCTGTCGTAGATGACTTGCCGCGAAGCGAACTTCAGGCCCTGCTCGGTGCGCACGACGGTGTCGATGTAGCGGCCGACGCTGAAGACGGAAGAAAGCTCGGAGAGCTTGGTGCGGAACACCGCGTAGTTGGCTTCGCATTCGAAGCGATCCGACCCGGCTTTCAGGACGCGCGGCGTCCCGACGACGTGGCGCTGGTAGTAGGGGTCGTGGAACAGCGTCTCGCGAATGCCGTAGACGCGATCCTTCAGCATGCCCTTGCTCTCGAACGACAGCGTGGCGAGCGGAAAGCCGCGTTCGTGGTTCTCGCGCGGCTGCAGGCGGTAGCTGCATTCGTCCGTGAAGAATTCCGGCCAGAGCTCCCACTGCCCGGCGCTGAGCACGTTGGCGTAGTCGGCGTAGAGCTGGGTCAGCGCGAAGTAGTCCTGAAAGTCCATCTCAAGCCTCCATGACCTTGCGCCAGTAGGCGTACATGCCCCGAATCAGGGTCTCGGTGACCATGTGGTCCGTGTCGCCGACTTCGCGCCCGCCCAGTTCGGCGAGCGTGCGGTGGAAGGGCTTCTGCTCGAAGCCCTTCTGCGACAGCTCGATGACTTCCCCGTCATCGGCCGACACGAAGCCCGCCGGACCGAAGAGGTTGGCCTGGCGCAGCCGCCGCTGCGTCATCGCGTCGTCGTCGTCCTCGAAGCCGAAGTGCGTCCAGACGAAATCGAAAGCCCCAGGCCCGCTGGGTTGAATGTGCCGCGTCGAGACGCTGTTGACCTGCTGCTGCAGGATCACGCTGGGGAACAGCGTCATCATCACCGCCGTCGGGCCGCCCCACCAGGGCTCGGGAACGATGTCGAGGAATCGGTCGTCGTGGAGCTGCATGCTCTCCTTGAAGCTCGAGACCTGGGTGACCTGATCGGCCTTGCCGCTCGAGCCCCGGGTCGAGATCATGGCGGCGTGCCGATGGTGCCGGTCCATCTTCAGCGCCGACTTGTTGTCGGCGCGCCAGAGCCCGAAGGTCACGAACCAGGTGTGCAGCAGGCCCGGGTGGTACGGGTCCTTGATGTTCTCCTGCATCAGCTTCCAGTTGCCGGGGATGCGCTGGCGGTTGTAGCCGAGGATCTTCAGCTTGCGGCCGTTGAACAGCCGATCGAAGCAGGCCCCGATTTCCGGGCCCATGAAGTCCTCCAGCGACTCGACATCGGGATCGAAGGACGCGAACACCACGCCACCGCGCGTCGCGACCTTCAGCGTGTTGAGGCCGTGGTCCGCCGGCTTGAAGTCGGCCGGCATCCCGCCGTTGATCTTGCCGTCCTGCTTGACGCCGCGGCGGAAGGGCACGCCCTGCAGATCGCCCTTGAGCGTGTAGTTCCACTGGTGGTAGGGGCAGGTGAATCCGCCGTCCTTCCGATTGCCGTGCCGCTCGCGGCAGAACTGCATGCCGCGGTGCGCGCACACGTTCTCGACGACGTTGATGGCGCCCTCGGCATCGCGGACCATGATGACGGAGCGCTCGCCGACCACCGTGCGCTTGAAGTCGCCGGCGTTCGGGATCTCGGCTTCCAGTCCCACGTAGCACCAGTGCCCGCGATAGAAGAAGCGTTCGAGTTCCCGGCGATGCTGATCGGCCTCCGTGTAGGCCATGAAGGGTATGCGGCTCGTGCCTTGGTCTTCCCAATGGATCTGCCGGGGAAAGACTGCTGTTGCGTCATCCATTCTTGTCTCCTGAGTCGTGGTGCCGGACGACTTGCGTCGTGCGGTTCCGGGATGATCGCCCCCGCGACGCCATGGTTCAATAGAATATGCAAAATAGTGCCTATTGATTTCACGAATGTGAGGCGAACATGGAACTCAAGGACATCGACCTCAATCTCCTGGTCGTCTTCCATCAATTGCTGGTCGATCGGCGGGTGTCGAAGGTTGCGACCAGCCTCGGGCTTTCCCAGCCGGGCGTCAGCAATGCCCTGGCGCGCCTGCGCAAGCTCACCGGCGACCCGCTGTTCTTCCGAACCCCCAAGGGCATGGAGCCGACCCCTTTCGCAGCGCAGCTCGCCGAGCCGACGGCGCGCGCGCTGCAGGTCATCCATGCGGCGATCAACCAGCGGGCCACGTTCGACCCCGCGACCTCGAAGCGCGCCTTCACGGTCGGCATGACCGACATCGGGGAGATCTATTTCCTGCCCAAGCTGATGAAGGAACTGGCACGCGTCGCGCCCGGCGTTTCGCTCAGCACCGTTCGCAACACGGCCGTCAACCTGCAGGACGAGATGGAAGCCGGCCATGTCAGCCTGGCGATCGGGTTGTTGCCGCAGCTCAAGGCCGGCTACTTCCAGCGCCGGCTGTTCAGGCAGCACTACGTCTGCATGTTCAGGCGCGGCCATGCGCTCGACAAGAAGCAGATTTCCTTGAACGAATTCTCGGCGGCCGATCACGTGGTGGTGGTCTCGGCGGGGACCGGCCATGGCCAGGCGGATGAACTGCTCGATCGCAGGAAGATCGTGCGCAAGATCGTCCTGACCGTTCCGCACTACGTGGCCGTCGGTCATATCCTGCATGACTCCGACCTCGTGGCGACCGTTCCCGAGCGGCTGGCTCAAGCCTTGGCCGAGCCTTTCGGCTTGTCCTATGTGCGTCACCCCGCCAAGCTGCCCGAGATTGCGATCAACCTGTTCTGGCATGGCCGCTACCAGAAAGACCCGGCCATCGCATGGCTGCGCGCCTTGATCATCCGGCTGCATGGGGAAGCCGCGGCCGGTTGAGGCCGCCCTCGCCATCAGCGCCCAGGAAGGGCGCCGGCGTGACCGAGCCTTCGGGGCGAACCGGCCGCGCGCGACAGGCTGCCGGCCTCGAGCACGGCGATGAAGTAGCGAAGGGTGCGCAGTTCCATGGGGGTTCATGCTGCTGCGCCGGGCGCCGGCCCGTCAGTAAACTCGCCCGATGATCCAAGCGGCCCACCCCCTCTTGCTCGGCTGCATCGCCGACGACTTCACCGGCGCCACCGACCTGGCCAACAACCTGGTGCGCGCGGGCATGCGCGTGGTCCAGACCATCGGCGTGCCCGAGGGGCCGCTGGGCGCCGAGGTCGACGCGGTGGTGGTGGCGCTGAAGTCGCGCACCATCCCGCCGGCCGAAGCGGTGGCGCAATCGCTGGCGGCGCTGCATTGGCTGCAGGCACAGGGTGCAAGGCAGATCTACTTCAAGTACTGCTCCACCTTCGACAGCACGCCCGCAGGCAACATCGGCCCGGTGACCGAGGCGCTGATGGACGCGTTGCACTGCGACTTCACCATCGCCACGCCGGCCTTCCCCGACAACAAGCGGACCGTGTTCAAGGGCTACCTGTTCGTGGGCGAGGTGCTGCTCAACGAAAGCGGCATGCAGAACCATCCGCTGACGCCGATGACCGATGCCAACCTGGTGCGGGTGCTGCAGTCGCAGAGCCGGCGCAAGGTGGGCCTGATCGACCACGTGGCGGTGGCGCAGGGCGCCGAGGCGATCCGCGCCCGCATCGCGCAGTTGCGCGGCGAAGGCGTGGGCATCGCGATCGTCGACGCGGTCTCCAACGACGACCTGCTGCGCCTCGGCCCGGCCTTGGCCGGCCTGCCGCTGCTGACCGCCGGCTCGGGCGTCGCCATCGGCCTGCCGGCGAATTTCGGCATCGCGCCGTCGTCGACCGCCAGCGCGCTGCCGGCGGCGGGCGGCCTGCGGGCCGTGGTGTCCGGCAGCTGCTCGCTGGCGACCAACGGCCAGGTGGCGGCGTTCATCGCTTCCGGCCGGCCGGCGCTGGCGCTCGATCCGCTGCAGCTCGCGGCCGGCGGCGATGTCGTCGGGCAGGCGCTGGCCTGGGCCGAGCCCCTGTTGCGCGACGGGCCGGTGCTGGTCTATTCCACGGCCGAGCCGTCGGCCGTGAAGGCGGTGCAGGGCCGGCTCGGCGTCGAGGAGGCCGGCGCGATGGTCGAGCGCGCGATCGCCGCGATTGCGCGTGGCCTGGTGGAGCGCGGCGTGCGCCAGCTGGTGGTCGCGGGCGGCGAGACCTCCGGCGCCTGCGTGCAGGCGCTCGGCATCGCGCAGCTGCAGATCGGCGGCCAGATCGACCCCGGCGTGCCGTGGTGCCATGCGGCCAGCGTGGCGGCCGGCGGCGCGGGCCTGCACATTGCCCTGAAGTCCGGTAATTTCGGCGGCGACGACTTCTTCACCAAGGCCTTCGAGCAGCTGCGATGAACGAGCATCGCGCCCGCGAGGAAATCTGCCGCGTCGGCCGCAGCCTGTTCGAGCGCGGCTACGTGCACGCCACGGCCGGCAACATCAGCGTGCGGCTCGACGACGGCTTCCTGATCACGCCCACCGATGCCTGTCTCGGCTTCCTCGATMCGGCGAAGCTGGCACGGCTCGACAGCGGCCTGCGCCAGATCCAGGGCGACCGCGCCAGCAAGACCATCGCGCTGCATGCCCGCATCTATGGCGCGGCGAGCAGCTTCGATGCCGGCACGCGCTGCGTGATCCACACCCACAGCACCCACTGCGTGGCGCTCACGCTGCGCGAGACCGGCGCCGAACTGCTACCGGCCTTGACCCCGTATTTCGTGATGAAGGTGGGGCGGGTGCCGKTGATCCGCTATCACCGCCCGGGCGCGCCCGAAGCGGCGGCGCAGGTGGCCGAGGTCATCGGGCGCTATGGCGCCGCCGGCACGCCGATCCGCGCGGTGATGCTCGAGCGCCTGGGGCCCAACGTCTGGCACGACTCGCCGGCCGCGGCAATGGCGGTGCTGGAGGAACTGGAAGAAACGGCCAGGCTCTGGCTGCTTGCGAACGGGCGCGTGGATCCGCCCGATGTGCTCGGCGAGGCCGAGATCAATGAGCTGCGACGCAACTTCGGCGCTCGTTGGTAGCCGCACCTCAGCGTCGCGCATGGGAGCGCCGCCGACGCCGACGAGGCAGTAGACGACTTGCGGCTGCGGCTGCGGCTTGAGCAGGGCGGTGCCGTGACAGCGCAATGCGAACGGCGCGAGGCAGGTGAGTTACCGCTCGCATCTTGCTGTGGAAAAGATGGCAGGCGACGCACCAACATGGCGTGCTGCAGTGCAGGGCCCCAATGCTCGCCAAGCGTGCCGCTACCAATGAGGAATGGACATTGTGCACTGCACCAAAATACGAAAGTCAAGTCGCTGTTGTCCCCTTGGCCGGTGCATGACTCTGTGGATAACCGACTGAGCAACTCGTCGGAGCCGCGTCCTGCTTGGCTTTCATTGCGGTGCTCACGGAACGAGCAGTCCCGCCCGCGGTTCAAGTTTTTGTAGTCGCCGCCATCTGCTTGCGCCGCCTTCAATGCTTCGACGACCAGAGCGTGGTTGCGAGCTCCTCGCGGGCAGCTTCAGCGCTGGGCCAGGAACTCCTGTATCGCCTTGATCGTCGGTGCGGGAGCTTCCTCCATCAACCAGTGGCCGGAGCCCGGCACGACCAGTTCGGTCACGTTGCTTGCCGCATTGCGCATCACCGCCGCCTCATTTCCGCCGAAGGACTTCTCGCCCCCGATGGCCAGCACAGGCATCGTGAGCTTGGTCTTCACGGATTCGGTGTTGTCTTCGACATCCTTGCGGATGGACTGGAACTGGGCGAACGCGGCGCGCATCGCGCCCGGGCGAGCGTAGAGCTTGGCGTAGTACACCCGCGTACCTTCGTCCACCTTGCCGGGGTCGGCCGCAAAATCGTTCCAGAAGCGGTCCAGGTAGGTTCTCTCGCGGCCTTGCACCAGTCGCAGCATGTCCTTGCCGCCGAGGTCGAAGTGCCACAGCGCCGGCAGACGAACAATCTGGTCCCAGGGCGCAACGCCGGGCACGGGCGCATCCATCACCACCAGCCTGGTGGTCTTGTCGGGATAGCGCGCTGCGTAGGCGTAGGCCACCATGGTGCCGATGTCATGGCCGACGATGTCGGCCTTGTCGATGCCCAGCCTGTCCAGCACGGCGCGGATGTCGGCCGCCTGGGTCTTCTTGTCGTAGCCGCTTTCGGGCTTGGAGGACAGGCCCATGCCTCGCAGGTCCGGCACCACCACGCGATGGTCCTTGGCCAGCGCCATGGCCAGCGGCGTCCACATGTCGCCGGTATCCCCGAAACCATGGATGAGCACCACGGCGGGACCGCTGCCTCCCACGCGCACATGCAGACTGGCGCCGTCGGTCTGGATCTGCTGGGCCTTGAAGCTGGGCGGGTAGGGCTTGGGCTGGGCATGCGCGGGCAGCACGGCAGCCAGGGCGATCAGGCCGGCGCCGATCGCGCTCTTGAGAGGGTTGAACAACATGGGCTCCTTGGCGATCAGGTGCGGGTGATGGAGGCGCCGCCATCGACCAGCGATGCCGTGCCGGTGACAAAGGACGAGTCGTCCGAGGCGAGGTACAGGACCGAGCGTGCCAGCTCCTCGGGCTTGGCGACCCGCTTGAGCGCATGCAGCTGGGTCACGAAGGCCTGCGACTCGAGCGTGTTGTTCATCCCGCGGTACATGTCGGTGTCGACCGCGCCTGGCAGCACCGCGTTGACGCGCACGCCCTGCGGACCGAACTCGGCGGCCAGGGCTTGGGTCAGGCCGATCAGGCCGGACTTGCTCGCGGCATAGGCGGCGACGCCGGGAAAGGCGAAGGTGTGTCCGACGAAGGTGGAGGTGAAGATCACCGAGCCGCCGCCATTCTTGAGCATCTGGCCGATCTGGTGCTTGGCACCAAGGAAGGCTCCGGTCAGGTTGATGGCCAGGGCGTCGGTCCAGCCGGCCTCGGACACGCCGGTGCTGGGGCCTCCTTCGCCCAGGGTGCCGGCGTTGTTGAATGCGATGTCCAGGCGGCCGAAGCGATTCACGGCCAGCGCCACGAGTGTCTTGGCGTAATCCTCCGAGCGCACGTCGCCGGCCAAGGCGACGGCTTGACCGTCCGCCGCGAGAATCTGGGCGACCAACTGGTCGAGTTCGGCCTGGCGGCGAGCCCCGACGACGACCTTGGCACCTTCGGCGGCGAACAGAAGTGCGGTGGCGTGGCCGATGCCCGAGCTGGCCCCGGTGATCAGGGCAACCTTGCCTTCGAGTCGCTTATTCATGATGGGATCTCCTTTGAAACCTTGAACCTTGGGTTGAATGAATCGGATCGTCCCAGTTTGGCGGTCGGGGAGCCGTTCGAGAAGAGGGCAGTTGACGGAACTGCCCTCCGGGATTGGCGAACAATCGGGCCTTGCCGGCATACTCGGGCAGCTTGCGCCCAGGACCGGCCCGGCAAGTTCAGTGGTCCGCCCCTGCCTATCGGCCCATGAGGGAGAGGAGAAACCGACGTGCTCAAACTGGACGGCATCGCGACCTTCGTCGCCGTGGCGGAGGCCGGATCCCTCGTCGCCGCCGCGCGCCGATTGCACCTCTCGAAGTCCGTCGTCAGCGAGCGTCTGGCGGATCTGGAACAAGGCCTGGGTGCGACGCTCTTTCACCGCACGACCCGCAAACTCAGCCTCACCGAAGATGGTTCGGCCTTTCTGGAGAAGGCGGCGCGCATCGTGCGCGAGGTCGACGAGGCCGCGGCGGAAATGGCCGAGCGACGCGGGAAGCTGACCGGGCCCATGCGCATCTCGGCACCGGTCACCTTCGGGCGCATGCACCTCGGGCCGGCGCTCTACCCTTTCCTCTCCCAGCATCCGGCGATCTCGCTCACGCTGGAACTGGACGACCGCCGAGTCGATGCGTTCGCCGACGGTTTCGACGCCGTGGTTCGGCATGGGGTGATCGAAGACTCCCGGCTGGTGGCCTGGCAGTTGGCGCGCAGCCAGCGCATGGTGGTGGCATCGCCCGCCTACCTCGCCAGTCACGGTAGCCCGCGCTCGCTGGACGACCTGGCCGGGCATCACGCCATCTACTACCTGAACCGAGGCATTGCGGACTGGCGCTTCCTGGACGCCGAGGACAGTGGCGCGGTGCGGCCCGTGGCTGCCCTTCGAGTGAACAACGGAGACATGATGCGGGACGCTGCACTGGCCGGCCTTGGGCTGGCCCTGTTGCCGACCTTCATTGTCTGGCAGGCATTGCAGTCGGGCCAGTTGGTCGAAGTGGACGTGGGCCGCGTGGTGGGGCCTGAATCCATCTACGTGGCACACCCCGAAGGACGCAGAGCCTCGGCAAAGCTGCGAGCCCTGGTCGAGTGGCTACGGAAGCACTTCGGCGATCCACCGTATTGGGAGCGGGCGGCCTGACAGCTGATTGCGGGCGAGATGGGCATGGCCGGGACTCGAGCCTGCTCCGTGCGCGCTCGCCGCGACATTGATGCAAATCAAACTTCGGCGCGGTCTGCTTCCGGACAATAGATTCATTTCATATGCAGCTTTAAACAGGCAACGGAAGAGACCATGACCCAGACCTCCAACGGCAGCAAGATCGAAAAATCCACCGGAAGGCTGTGGCGTTGGCTCGGTCTCATCTTCGTCCTGTCGTTCGGGGCGCTTGGCTACCACCATGAAACTCACCCGGCGTGATCGACCATGAACGAAGAACCGACCCCGGGCGCCGATGCGCCGTATCTCTATTCCGGACCCCCAGAGCTGAGAGCGCCCATCGAGGCGGCCTTGCGGCAAGTGGTCGACCCGGAGGTCGCCCTGACCATCGTCGATGTCGGCCTGGTCTATGGCGTTGCGGTGACGGCCAAGCAGGTGCACATCCTGATGACGATGACCTCGGCGGCATGTCCAGTCACGGAGGTCATCCTGACCGACGTCGAAAATGAGCTGGACCGCGTGGTGCCTCCAGACTTCAAGATTCTGGTCGAGCTCGTTTGGGAACCGCCCTGGAACACCGACCGCATGAGCTTGCGGGCGAAGGCCTTCATGGGCTGGTAAGCCCATCCAGCTGGCCATGCGCAATCCATCGGACGTCCGAACGCCAGTGTGGGTGCTGGGTCTGCGCGTGGTGTTCCTGCTTGGCGTGGCGGCGTCGCTGGTGACGAGCATCATCGGCGGTCTGCTGCGCGCCGGCGTTGCCGTGCCGGTCCCCGGCGACAGTGCATGGCCCGGGCAAGCAGTTCTTGCACACGCATTCCTGATGGTTTGCGGTTTCACGGGAACAGTCATCGGGATCGAACGGGCAGTTGCCGTCAAGCAGCGCTTTGCGTTCGTCGCGCCGGGCGCCTCCGCATTGGCCGGACTCGCCATGCTGGCCGGTCTGCCCAGCTCGGCTGCCTGGCTTGCCGTTGTCGCGGCCATCGTGTTCGTTGTCGTGAATGTCGTTGTCGTCGAACGCCAACGCGCACCGCACACGGCGCTCTTGCTGACCGGCGCAGTCGCCTGGTTGGTGGGCAATCTGCTCCAGGCACTCGGCAGCCAGTCGGCCGCGGTCATCCCCTGGTGGTTCTCGTTCCTTGTGCTGACGGTTGCGGCCGAACGGCTCGAGATGACTCGTCTCATGCGTCGCCGCCGCGGTGCCGCGCCGGCGCTCCATGCCTGCCTTGGCGTCATGTTGCTCGGTGCGGCGACCTCCTCGCTGTCGCCAGTCTGGGGTGGCGTCGCGTACGGGCTGTCGCTCCTATGCCTTGCCGTTTGGTTGATTGCCTTCGACATCGCCCGTCGTACCGTCGCAGCCCATGGATTGAGCCGCTACATGGCCGTCTGCTTGCTGCTGGGCTACGTGTGGCTGGGCGTTGCCGGTGCCGCCTGGGTCGCGACATCGTTCGGACTGCCGCTCAGGGATGTGGCGCTTCACGCGCTCGGGCTGGGCTTCATCTTCTCGATGATGCTGGGGCATGCGCCCGTCATCCTGCCCGCGCTGGCTCGCGTCAAGCTTCTCTTCGGCTGGTTCTTCTACATCCCCTTGTTCTTTCTTCACGCGTCGCTTGCCGTTCGACTCTGTCTCGGGCCGGTGGCCTTCAGCCTGCTGAGCCAGGGCGCCGCCGGCAACGCACTGGCCATCGCGCTGTTCGCGCTCACGATGGTGGGCTCGGCGCGTGCCTGGCGCATGAAGCACGCATCCAAGAAATAGAATGCAGTCCCTGCACGTCATTGAAGAGCCCCGGTGCCGCAGCCGCGACGCTTCGCGCTGTGGGAACTTGGGAGAAGGCGCCCGTCGCTCTCGCAGTCAGCCTCACTACACTGGTACGGATGAACCGCCCCCCTCCATCGCACCACGGGCGAGACCTCCTCACTTCCTATTTCTGGCGTGGCGATGCCCTCCGCAGTCGCAGCGTGAGCGATGTGGTGTTGTCCGGCACGGTCGACGTGCCCGTGCCCCCCGCACGCCTGATCGCGGATTGGGACAGGGAGATATCGTCGCGCCTGGTCCTGGAACCTGGAGACGTCGAGGCCTTGCCGTTGGCACGGGCGCGAGCGCGCTGGCCGGACTACCGGCACTGCGTGCAGGCGGTGTCCGACTGGACGCGCGAGCTCGGCCTGCATGAGGTGCTTGCCTCCTCCGATGTCGCCCTCATGGCTTGCCGCGGCGCGCGGTACCACCACGACGGTGCGCAATACGGCGGTGCGGCGTTCTGCAATCTCTTCCTGAGCGAGGACAGGGGCCTGGATTTGCATTTTCCGTCCACGGATCAGCGAATCCCGCTTGCCCGGGGGACGGTCGTGATATTCGATACGGGCCAGCCGCACGCCGTCATTCGACACCGCAGCAGCGGCTTCGATGCGGCCGATTTCTCGCCCGGCCAGGATTGCACTCAACTGTTCCTGACCTGGGAGCTTCCCATCGAAGACGCCCATGTCGGGCGCGCACTTCGGGTCGCCTTCGACATCGACGCTTCGACCGCGTCGCAGCTGGACGAAGAGCAAATCCGGCTGAACGGCGAACGGGCCATTGTCTGTCCGCAATCCGGCCGGTGGTGCCGGGCCGACTGACTGTAGCGGCATGGATCAGGACTTCGCCGGCAGCGCTCCGGCGCCCCCCAGCGCCTTCGACACCGCCACCAGGCCCAGTGCCAGGCGGCTCGTGCTCTCGGTGTAGTCGCGCTGCGCCTGCAGCCAGGTGCGCTGGGCATCGAGCTGCACGAGGAAGTCGGTCAGGCCGTGGTCGTAGCGCACCCGGGCCAGCTGCAGTGCGTCGCGGCTGCTGCGCTCGCGCTCGGCCAGCTGCACGTTGCGCAGCCGCTCGGCCGAATAGGCGCTCAATGCATCGTCGATCTCGTGCCAGGCCTTCAGCACGGTCTGCTGGTAGGCGACGGCGGCCTCCTGCTGCTGCAGCTCGCGCAGGGTCACGGTGGCGCGCCGGCGCCCGCCATCGAAGACCGGCAGTTGCAGGCTGGGCCCGACGAACCATTGGCGGCTGCCCCAGTCGCCGAAGGTGCTGGCGTTGACGGACTCGAAGCCGAAGCTGGCGCCGATCGTGATGCGCGGGTAGAGGTCCGCCACGGCGACGCCGATGTTCGCCGTGGCTGCATGCAGCTGCGCCTGGGCGAGCTGGATGTCGGGGCGGCGCAGCGCCAGCTCGGAGGGCAGGCCCAGCGAGAGGTCGGGCAATGCGCGTTCGGCCGCATCGGGCCGGTCCGCAAGCTGCGCCTGCAGCGCGCCGGGCCGCTCGCCGAGCAGCAGCGTGATCTGATTCAAGGCCGCCGCCTCCTGTGCCAGCAGCTGGGGCAGGCGGGCGCGCAGATCGGCCGCCTGGGCCCGCTGCCGCGTGACGTCGAGATCGGTCGTGAGGCCGCCGTCGGCGCGCGCCTTGACCAGCTCCAGCGTTTCTTCCGCAGCGGCGATGTCGGCGCGTGCGATGCGGATCTGGTCCTGCACCGCCCGCAGCGCGAAGTAGTGGCGCGCCAGCTCGGCCTGCACGCTGAGCTGCACCTGCGCCAGCAGTGCCTGCGAGGCCGCGACGTTGGCGTCGGCGGCCTCGATCGAGCGCCGCACGCGGCCCCACAGGTCGATCTCCCAGATGGCGTCGAAGCCGGCCTCGTACAGGTCGTGCGGATCGCTCAGCGTCTGGATCAACTGCCTGCGGTTCAGCGGGTTCAGGGCATCGATCAGCCGCGTGGGATCGCCGTCCTCGCTCTGCCGCACGCGCCGCGCGCCGGCCCGGGCGCCGACCTGCGGAAGCTGATGCGACTGCTCGACCCGCAGTTGCGTGCGGCTCTGCGCGAAGCGCAGTGCCGCGGTCTGCAGGTCGGGGCTGGCGGCCAGCGCCTGCGCCTCCAGCGCATCGAGCACCGGGTCGCCGAACAGGGTCCAGTCGGCCGGCGCCGCTGCGCTTGAACGCTCGCGTTCCTGCGGCGGGATCAGCGCCGGCGAGCCGCCGTGCCAGTCCGAGAAGCGCGCCGGCGCCGCCGGCGTTTCGGGCTTGAAGTCGGGTCCCACCGCGCAGCCGGCCAGCGCCAGCGCGGCCAGCCAGGCCAGGCGATGCAGGGGGCGAAGGGTGGATTTCATGTCGGTGTCCTTTCCAGTCAGTTGAGGACAGAGCAAAAACTGCTACGCAGTTTGTCGGTCTGTTGCGCACGTTTTCACGAAAGCCGATGACGGAACAGCCAGGCGGCCAGCGGCAGCGTGATGGCCGCGATGATGAAGAGCGGAATGAGCTTGTGCCAGACCGTGAGCAGCCCCACGCCTTCGAGGTACACGCGCTGCACCAGGTCGATCGCAAAGCGCAGCGGGTTGGCCAGCGTCGCGATCTGCAGCACGCGCGGCATGTTGCTCACCGGCGTGGTCAGGCCCGACAGCAGCATCATCGGCATGATCAGCACGAAGGTGTAGAGCATGGCCTGCTGCATGTTGGCCGACACCGCCGAGATCGACAGCCCGACGCCGACGCTCGCGATGGTGAAGAACGACAGCCCGATATAGAGCGTGACGAGAGAGCCCGCCATCGGAACCCGGAACCACAGCAGCGTGATGAGCAGCACGAGGGTGGACTGCACGAGCCCGATCATCACCGGCGGAATGGCCTTGCCGATCATGATCTCGGTGGGGGACAGCGGCGTGACGAGCAACTGGTCGAAGGTGCCTTGCTCGCGCTCGCGCGCCACGGAGAGTGCGGTCAGCAGCAGGGTCTGGATCATGCTGAGCGCGGCGATCATGCCGGGCATGAAGTTCCAGCGGGTTTCGAGGTTGGGGTTGAACCAGGCGCGCGATTCGATCGCGACCGGCGCCTGGAGCCCGCCGTGCCGCCGGCGCCATTCGTCGTTGAAGCTGGCCACGACCGAAGCGACGAAGCCCGCCGCCGAGCCCGCGGTGTTGGAGTTGCGCGCATCGATGACGACCTGGATCGGCGCGGCCTCGCCCGCGTTGAGCTGCTGCGCGAACCGCGGTCCGATCTGGATCACGACCAGCGCATCCTGTGCGTTGACGATGGGCGCGATCTGGTCGGGCGACGTGAGCGTCGCCGCGCGGCGGAAGACGCCGGTGCCGTCGAGCTTGGCGATCAGCGCGGTCGAGGCGCCGCTGTGGCTCTGGTCGAGCAGCGCGTAGTCGACGCGGCTCAGGTCGTAGGTGGCGGCATAGCCGAAGAGCAGGCTCTGCATCAGCGCCGGCACGACCAGGATGACGCGGCTGGACGGGTCCTTGAGGATCGCCAGCAGCTCCTTGCGGCAGAGGTGGGCGACGCGCCGCACGAAGTCGATGAATGAACCGTTCATGATCCTCAATCCAGCTTCTTGCGCGTGACGAAGCGTGCGACGCCGAGCAGCACCACGGCGTAGGCGATCAGGATCGCGCAGTTCCTGAAGATCAGCGACCACACGTTGCCCGCGAGGAACAGCGTGCGGACCAGTTCCATGAAGTAGGTTGCCGGCAGCGCATGGCCCACGATCCGGATGACGGTCGGCACGTTGCGCAGGTCGAAGAGAAAGCCCGACAGCATCAGCGACGGCAGGAAGCTCGAGATCAGCGCCACCTGGCTGGCGAGGAACTGGTTGCGCGTGACGGAGGAAATGACCAGGCCGACGGCCACCGCGACCAGCTGATAGAGCATCGCGCTGACGACGATCACGATCAGCGAGCCGTGCATCGGCACCTCGAACAGGAAGCGCGCGGCGACCAGGCACAGCAGCAGGCCGACCATGCCGATGCCGAAGTAGGGAATGATCTTCGCCAGCAGGATTTCCACCGGCCGCACGGGCGTGACGAACAGCGCCTCCAGCGTGCCGCGCTCCCATTCGCGCGCCATCACGAGCGCGGTGAGGAAGGCGCCGACCAGCGTCATGATGAGGACGATCAGCCCCGGCACGAGGTACCAGGTGCTGGTGTTGGCGGCGTTGAACCACAGCCGCTGCTCGATGGTGACGGCGCCGACGCCGGGCGCCGCTACAGCGCCGCGGTCGGCCAGCCGCACCGCGTTCTGCGCCAGGGCGCCGCTCGCGTAGCGCAGCACGATGCCGGCCTTGTTCGCATCGGCGCCGTGCACGATCACCTGGATGCTGGCGTCGCCGGCCGCGAGCCGGCGCGAGAAGTCGCCGGGCACGCGCACGATGCCGTCGACCTTGCGCTGCTGCATCAGCGTCTCGGCTTCATGCATCGAGCCCAGCATGACCGGCGAGATGTACGGCGTGAGCTGGAGCCCGGAGACGGCCTGCACGGCGGTGGGCGAGCTGTCTTCGAGCACGACGGCCAGCGGCGCGTTCTTGACGTCGAGCGAGAGCCCATAGCCGAAGATCAGGATCAGGATGATCGGCAGCAGGATGCCGATCGCGAGGCTGCTCGGGTCGCGGACCAGCTGCCGCGTCTCCTTGCGCGTGAGCGCGATCAGCCGTTGCCAGAAGCGGCTGTGAGGGGCGGGAGGCTGGGCGGGCGCGGTCATTGGGAGACCTTCGCGGCGTCGCGGGCCTGCGTCACGATGTCGATGAAGGCCTCCTCCATGCTGAGCCGGCTGTCTGCCGCGCTGCCCGCCTGCACGCGCACCTGCTGCGGGGTGCCGATGGCCAGCAGCTTGCCGGCGTCCTGGATCACGATGCGGTCGCAGTACTCCGCCTCTTCCATGAAGTGTGTGGTGATGATCACCGTCACGCCGGCCTCGGCCAGCGCCGTGATGCGGCGCCAGAATTCGCGCCGCGCCAGCGGATCGGTGCCGCTCGTGGGTTCGTCGAGAAAAAGGATCTCCGGCTCGTGCAGCAGGCCGGTCGCCATCGCGAGGCGCTGCTTGAAGCCGCCGGGCAGCTGGCCGCTGGTCGCATGCGCCTGGCCGAGCAGGTCGAACTGCTGCAGCACCGTCTGCATGCGATCGCGAAGCCGCTGTCCGCGCAGGCCGTAGGCCCCGCCGAAGAACTGGAGGTTCTCGGCGACGGTGAGGTTGCCGTAGAGCGCGAACTTCTGCGAGACGTAGCCGATCCGGCCGCGTGCCTGGGCGCGCGCGGTGCGCAGGTTCATGCCGGCCACCTGCAGGAAGCCGCTGCTGGCCGGCAGCAGCCCGCAGAGCATGCGAAAGGTGGTGGTCTTGCCGGCGCCGTTGGGGCCGAGCAGGCCGAAGATCTCGCCACGCCGCACATCGAAGCTGGTGCTCGCGACGGCGGTGAAGTCGCCGAACCTGCGCACCAGGTCCTTCACCTGGATGACGATCTCCTGCGTGCCGGAAGCGGGCGGAGGCGCCTGCGCGGGCGTGTGCGCGGTCGCCGCGGTTGCGGTCTTTTGCCGTGCACGCAGCAGCACCATGAAGCCGTCCTCCAGGCGTGCGGGCACCGGCTCTGCCGGCGCACCGTCGAGCAGGGCCCCCACGGCGGCGGCATCGGCGTCGGGCCGGCGGATGAAGCGCACTTCACCACCTTGCGGCACGGCATCGATGATCGATGCGGGCGCATCGATCAGGCGGGCCTGCAAGGTGCGCGGCGCCGTGCCGCGAGGCGGTGTCGTCACGAAGCAGAGGCCCTTCGCATGGTCGCGCAGCTGTGCCGGCGCGCCTTGTGCGATCAGCTTGCCGCCGTGCAGCACGAAGACCTGCGCGCAGCGTTCGGCCTCGTCGAGGTAGGCGGTGCTGACGATCACGGACAAGTGTTCCTCGTCGACCAGCTGCTGCACGATCTCCCACAGCTCGCGCCGCGACAGCGGGTCGACGCCGACCGTGGGCTCGTCGAGCAGCAGCAGTTCGGGCGAGCGCACCAGCGTGCAGGCCAGCCCCAGCTTCTGCTTCATGCCGCCCGAGAGTTTGCCGGCCAGCCGCGAGGTGAAGCGGCCCAGGTCGGTCATGGCCATCAGCCGTGCGTAGCGTTGGCGCCGGGTCGCCTTGTCGACGCCATGCAGGTCGGCGTAGAGGTCGAGGTTCTCCTGCACGCTGAGGTCCTCGTAGAGGCCGAAGCGCTGCGGCATGTAGCTGATGCGGTCCTGCACCGCCTGCGGACGGCTCGCCACGTCGATGCCGAGCACCTCGAGATGCCCCTGGTCGGCCTGCATCAGGCCGGCCGCGAGCCGCAGCAGCGTGGTCTTGCCCGAGCCGTCCGGCCCGACCAGCGCCGCCAGCGTGCCGGCCGGAATGTCGAGGGACACATCGTCGAGCGCGAGCGTGCCCTCGGCGGAGCCTTTCGGGGCGAAGCGCTTGTGCAGGCCTCGTCCGACCAGCGCCGGCGCCGAGGAAGACATCAGCGTGCGCTCCCGGGCTCGCCCGCGTCGCCATCGAGCGCCAGCCGAACCGTCACCGGCATGCCGAGCCGCAGCCGGTCGCCGGGGTCGTCGGCCAGTACTCGGATCTCGTAGACCAGGCTGCTGCGCAGCTGCTCGGTCTGCACGGTCTTGGGCGTGAACTCGGCCACCGAGGAGATGTAGCCGACCTTGCCCGCGAGCGGCTCGCCCGGGTGGCTGTCGGTCGAGAGCGTGGCGGCCATGCCGGGCCTGACGCGGCCGAGGTCGGATTCGGCGACATAGGCCCGCACCCACTTGGGATCGGTGATCGCCAGCGTGAACACCGGGCGCTGCGGCGAAGCCATGTCTCCAGGCTCCAGCAGCCGCGCCCGTACCACCGCGTCGATCGGCGCGATGAGCCGGGCTTCCTGCAGCTGGTGGCGGAGCACGGCGAGCGCCGCCGTCGCGACGTCGAGCTGCGCCTGGGCCTGGGCGATGTCTTCCTTGCGCGGACCGGCGACCACCAACTGCTGTGCCTTGCGGGCGTTGTCGAGCTGGGCCTCGGCCACTTTGCGGCGCGCCTGTGCGGCGTCGAGGTCTTGCTGGCTGACCGCGCGGCCGGCGGTGGTCTGGCGGATCCCCTGCAGCCGCTCGAGCTGCTGGCGGGCCAGCTCGGCATCGGCCTGGGCGGCGGCGACCTGGGCCCGCGACTGCGCCACTTCCTCGGGCCGGCTGCCGGCCTTCAGCCGCTGCAGCGCCTGTGCCTGGCCGGCGATCTGGGCCTCGGCCTGTGCCGCCTGCAGCTGCAGGGCGCGGGTGTCGAGTTCGCCGAGCACCTGGCCGGCCTTCACCCGGTCGCCTTCCTGGACCTCGAGCCTGGCGATGCGATCGTTGCCGTTGAAGGCCAGCGACACCTGGCGCAGGTCGACATTGCCGTAGAGCACCAGCTGGTGCGCATCGGCGGGCTGGCGGTTCAGGTACCAGGCCGCGAAGGCAGCCGCCGCGGCGAGGACGATGGCGCCGGCAAGGAGGGGCTTCTTGTTCATGGGTCGCTCTCGCGCGCCGATGACGGCGCAGGATCCTGTGCGGGTGAGTGCTGGAATGATATCAAATTGAAATTCAAATTCAAACTATGGCCGGAGGGATATCGGAGGCATTCTCGTGGCGTCGGTGGTTTGCGCTTGCCGGCCGTCCTGGCAGGCCTTCGCGACCCTGGAGAGGGGGCCTGGCCCTCAGCCTTCCACGGGGGCAGGCGCCTGCACGCTCGAGAACGTGCCGTCCAGCATGTCCAGGCTGCAATCCAGCATCGTGGGCGAGACCTCGCGCTCGAGCACGTCGAACATGCCCTCGACGAAATCCATGAGCCGGTCGGAGGCGGCGATCGCGCTGTCGACCTGGCCTTCGGCCACGGCCTCGATGACCGCGACATGGCCGTCCACGGTGTCGTCGAGGTTGACGCCTCGCCCCGTCTGGGTGTGATAGATCCAGCCCAGCCGTCGAAAAATGGTGTGCAGCGGCCGCAGCGTGCTCTCGACGAAGGGCTCGCCGGCGGCGGCAAGAAAGAGCTGATCGATCCGCCGGTCGACCCGATTGAACTGATCCAGATTGATCTGGTCCCTGTGCTCGAGCAGATGGCGTTTCAGGTGGAGCATCTGATTGCGCTGCGATGCACCCGATCGCTCGGTCGCCAGGCGGATCACGAAGCGCTCCATGTCGCGGCGCAGCCGCAGCAGCACCCGGTCACGCGTCAGGTCGACCGGCGCGATCCTGAGGCCGTGCCGCGGCGCAACGATGACCAGCGTGTCGGCGGCCAGCCGGTTGACGGCCTGCAACACCGGCGTGCGTCCGAAGCCGACCAGCTTTTGAAGGTCGTGGGTGGCGAGGAACCGCCCCGGGCGCAACTCGCAGCAGACCAACAGTTCCTCGATGCGCTCATAGGCCTGATCGGACAGATTCACCGGGCTGCGCGGGCGCTGCGCATCCGATGCCAGGGCGTCGGSGGCGACCACGCGCGGTCGGGGGCGGGGGGACGATGCCATGCTGAACCTTGAAATGCAGTGGGACGAGGGCGCCTGGGCGGTGATTGTCGCTGAACACACTCAGATATTTGAATGCTATCTCACGCATTTTGCTCCGTTCTCCAGAGAAACGACCTGGTTCATGGCGTGCTCGGCCGAAAAACGTACTAGGGGAAAACCTGCAGAACTTTGGTGAAATATCACGATATTCTTCCGCATCGCTTTCATTTCGGGCGCACAGTTCATGACGCATCCATTGTTCGATCTCTCCGGTCGCACCGCCCTGGTCACCGGCTCGTCGCGCGGTCTGGGCCTCGCCATCGCCGAGGCGCTGGCACAAGCTGGCGCCAGGCTGGTTCTCAACGGCGTGGATCGGGATCGCCTGCAGCGCAGCGCCGATGCACTGCGCGCCAAGGGTCATGACGTCGTCGCGGCGGCGTTCGATGTCACCGACGAAGCGGCAGTCTGCGAGGCCTTCGCCCGGCTCGATGCGGCGGACACCGCGGTCGACATCCTGGTCAACAACGCCGGCATCCAGCTGCGCAAGCCGCTGGTCGACCTGGCGCTCGCCGAGTGGGACAGCGTGTTGCGGACCAACCTGACGAGCGCCTTCCTGGTCGGGCGCGAAGCGGCCCGCCGGATGATCGCGCGCAAGCGCGGCGGCAAGATCATCAATATCGGCTCCCTGACGAGCGAGGCGGCGCGCGCCACCGTGGCGCCCTACACCGCAGCCAAGGGCGGCATCAAGATGCTGACCCGCGCCATGGCCGCCGAGTGGGCCGAGCACGGCATCCAGGCCAATGCGATCGGACCCGGCTACATGGCGACCGAGATGAATACCGCGCTGATCGAGAACCCGAGTTTCGATGCCTGGGTCAAGGGGCGCACGCCGGCCCGGCGCTGGGGCCGGCCCGACGAACTGGGCGGCACCGCGGTGTACCTCGCCTCGGCCGCGTCCGACTACGTGAACGGACAGATCGTCTACGTCGACGGCGGCATGTTGGCCGTCCTGTAGACGACGCGCCCATCCCATTCGACCGTCAATGAAAAGGTGATTCCCATGAAGCTCATTCGCGCCGCACTTTCCATCGCCGCCATTGCGTTGGCCGGCTCGCAAGCGGTCGTCGCGGCCGCCGCGGGCGACTACCCGAACCACCCGATCGAGATGATCGTGCCGTCGTCGGCCGGCGGCGGGACCGACGTCATGACGCGCTTGTTCGCCGACACGGCCAAGAAGTACATCCCGCAGCCCATCGTGGTGAGCAACAAGCCGGGCGCGAGCGGCGGCATTGCGATGACCGAAGTCCAGCGGGCGGCGCCCGATGGCTACAAGATCGGCGTGCTGATCTCCGAACTGGCGATCATTCCGTACCTCGGGATGACCAAGGTCACGACCGCCGACTTCATCCCGCTGGCGCGGCTCAATGCCGACCCCGGCCTGATCGCGGTGCGCGCCGAGGCCCCGTGGCAGACGATCGACGAACTGCTGGCGCAGGCCCGCAAGGCACCGGGCAGCGTGACGATGGGCAATGCGGGAACCGGAACGATCTGGCACCTGGCCGCCGCCGCCGTCGAGGAAAAGACCGGCGTGAAGTTCAACCATGTCCCCTACCAGGGCGCGGCACCGAGCGTGATGGCGCTGGTCGGCGGCCATGTGGACGCGATCGCGGTGAGTCCCGCGGAGATCGGGTCCTTCGTCGCGGCGGGCAAGGTCAGGGTGCTGATCTCGATGGCCGACCGCCGGCTGCCGGCGCCCTACGACAAGGTCGCGACCTTCACCGAAAAGGGAACCGACCTCGTGGTGGGAACCTGGCGCGGTCTCGGCGTGCCCCTGAATACGCCGCCCGAGGTCGTCCAGTACCTGCGCGAGGCCGCGCGCAAGACCGCCGAGGACCCGGCTTTCCGCGATGCGCTCGTGAAGGCCAACCTCCAGCCCGCCTACATGGACGGCGAGCAGTTCAAGGCCTTCATGGCCAGCCAGTCGAGCTACTTCAAGAAGCTGCTGGCCGGTCTCAACATCCAGAAGTGAGAAGACGCTCGGCATGGCAACCCTCATCACCGACGTCAAGGTCATCCTGACCGCCCCCGAGGGCATCAACCTCGTGGTGGTGAAGATCGATACCAACCAGCCCGGCCTGCACGGCCTCGGCTGCGCCACCTTCGCCTATCGCCACCTGGCGGTGCAGTGCCTGGTCGAGCAGTACCTGCGGCCGCTGCTCATCGGCCGCGATGCCACGGCGATCGAGGAGCTGTGGCAGCTGATGCACCAGAACGCCTACTGGCGCAACGGGCCGATCGAGAACAACGCCATCTCCGGCGTCGACATGGCGCTGTGGGACATCAAGGGCAAGATGGCCGGGATGCCGCTCTACCAGCTGTTCGGCGGCAAGGTCCGCGAGGGTGTGCCGATCTACCGCCATGCCGACGGCCGCGACCTCGGCGAGCTGTGCGACAACATCCTGAAGTACCAGGCGCAGGGCATCACCCACGTGCGCTGCCAGAGCGGCGGCTACGGCGGCGGCGCCTTCGGGGCCGCGCCCGGGAGCGCGCCCGGCGGGGCACCGCCGGGCGTGTACCTCGACAGCCGGAAGTACATGCGCGACACGCTCAAGCTGTTCGAAGGCATTCGCGGCAAGGTCGGCTTCGACATCTCGCTGTGCCACGACGTGCACGAGCGCCTGCAGCCGGTCGACGCGATCCGCTTCGCGCGCGACATGGAGCAGTTCGACCTGTTCTTCCTCGAGGACGCGATCCCGCTCGAAGACGGCAAGTGGCTGCGCCAGCTGCGCGACAAGACCACCATCCCCTTGGCGCAGGGCGAGCTCTTCAACAATCCCTTCGAGTGGAAGTTCCTGATTGCAGAGCGGCTGATCGACTTCATCCGCGTGCACCTGAGCCAGATCGGCGGCATCACGCCGGGCCGCAAGCTGCAGATCTTCGCCGAGCAGTTCGGCGTCCGCACGGCGTGGCACGGGCCTGGCGACATGTCACCGCTCGCGCACGCGGCCAACATCCATATCGACCTCGCGGCGCGCAACTTCGGCGTCCAGGAGTGGTCCGGGACCGAGCCGCCCAACTTCGTGATCCAGGACCTGAAAGGACCCCGTGAGGCGCTGCTCGACGTGTTCCCGGGCCTGCCGGAGTTCCGGCAGGGCTATGTGTATGCGAACGACAAGCCCGGCCTGGGCGTCGACATCGACGAGGAGGCCGCGCGGCGATTTCCCTGCGAGAACAGCGTGACGACCTGGACCCAGACGCGGCGGGTCGACGGCACCCTGCAGACCCCTTGAGACCTGCCCCATGAAGATCACACGCCTCACGACCTACCGCGTTGCACCGCGCTCGATGTTCCTGAAGATCGAGACCGACGAAGGCATCAGCGGCTGGGGCGAGCCGGTGATCGAGGGTCGTGCGCTCACCGTGGAAGCCGCGGTGCGCGAATTCGGCGAGACCCTGATCGGCCGCGATCCCGCGCGCATCAACGACCTGTGGCAGACCATGTACCGCAGCAACTTCTACCGCGGCGGACCGATCCTCATGAGCGCGATCGCCGGCATCGACCAGGCGCTGTGGGACATCAAGGGCAAGGCGCTCGGCGTGCCGGTCTACGAACTTCTCGGCGGCAAGGTGCGCGACCGCATGAAGGTCTACAGCTGGGTCGGCGGCGACCGGCCGGCGCAGATCGTCGAGGACATGGAGTGCCTGCTCGAAGGCGGCATCGACACCTTCAAGCTCAACGGCTGCGAGGAGATGGCGCTGCTCGACACGCCACGCGCCATCGACGCCGCGGTGGCCAAGGTGGCCGGCGTGCACGAGGCGCTCGGCACCCGCGTGAGCTTCGGCCTCGACTTCCACGGCCGCGTGTCGGCGCCGATGGCCAAGCCGCTGCTGCGCGCACTCGAGCCCTTCCGGCCGTTGTTCGTCGAGGAGCCGGTGCTGGCCGAGCAGGCCGAGCACTACGCGCGGCTGGCCGCGAGCACCTCGATCCCGCTGGCCGCGGGCGAGCGCATGTACTCGCGCTTCGAGTTCAAGCGGGTGCTCGAGGCGGGCGGCATCTCGATCCTGCAGCCCGACCTGTCGCACGCCGGCGGCATCACCGAATGCCACAAGATCGCATCGATGGCCGAGGCCTACGACGTCGGCTTCGCGCCGCACTGCCCGCTCGGCCCGGTGGCATTGGCCGCCTGCCTGCAGGTCGATTTCGTCGCCTACAACGCGGTGCTGCAGGAGCAGAGCATGGGCATCCACTACAACCGCGGCGCCGAGCTGCTGGACTACGTTCTCAACAAGGACGACTTCCGCATCGACGCCGGCTACATCCATGCGCTGCCCAAGCCCGGCCTCGGCGTCGAGGTCGACGAAGAGCGCGTGATCCACATGAGCCGCAACCCGCCCGACTGGCACAACCCGGTGTGGCGGCATGCGGACGGCAGCGTGGCCGAGTGGTAGCCGCTTCGGCGCCCCACAGACATCGATTCACCCCAAGACGGAGACATCCCATGAACACCCAGCACACGTCCCTTCGCACATCGCTTCGCGGCAGCCGGCGCATCGCCCTGGTGGCCCTGGCCGCCCTCGCCGTGGCCTCCGGCTGCGCCCTCGCCGAGGTCAAGGCCAAGCTCGGGCAGGCCATGCCCGACAGCCACCCGCAGTCGGTGGCGATGAAGAAGTTCGCCGAACTGGCGAACACCTACACCAAGGGCAACGTCAAGATCCAGACCTACTCGAGCGGCGTGCTCGGCAGCGACGAGAAGGAACTGCAGGCGGTGCAGGCCGGCACCCAGGAGTTCTACATCGGCACCCTGGCGCCGCTGTCCACCCGCGTGAAGGAAGTGCAGATCTGGGACCTGCCCTTCATGTTCCAGAACGAGCGCGAGGTCTATGCGCTGCTCGACGGCCCGTCGTCGAAGAAGATCTTCGAGAAGATCGAGCCCTCGGGCCTGGTCGGCCTGACCTGGACCGGCATGGGCTTTCGCAATCTCTCCAACAGCAAGCACAGCGTCACCAAGCTGGAGGACGTGAGCGGTCTCAAGGTCCGCGTCATGGCCAACCCGGTGGCGCTCGACACCTGGAAGACGATCGGCGCCAACGCGGTGCCGATGGCTTTCGCCGAAGTGTTCCCGGCGCTCGAGATCAAGGCGCTCGACGGCCAGGAGAACCCGCTGCTGCACATGTACGCGAACAAGATGCAGGAAGTGCAGAAGTACATCTCTGTCACCAACCACGTCTACACCCCGTCGGCGCTGGTGGTGTCCAGGAAGTTCTGGGACACGCTCACTCCCGCCGACAAGGCCGGCGTCCAGCAGGCCGCCGTCGAGGCCGGCCTCTACCAGCGCAAGCTGCTCGACGAGGGCAACGCCGACGTGATCGCCAAGTTCAAGGCCGACGGCGTCACGGTCAACACCATGAGCCCGGCCGAGCTGGCGCGCATCCAGGACAAGGTCAAGCCCGTGGTGGCCAAGTTCTCGCCCCTCATCGGCGACGACTTCGTGAAGGGCTTCTACGACGAGATCGCCAAGGTGCGTTCGGCCGGCAAGTGAGCCGGCAAGGCGGCGGGCGGCCCGGCCGCCGCCGATTCGTTCAACCTGGAGGCCGTTGTGGCAACAATGTTCAAGCGTCTGGCCGACGCGCTCACGCGCGCGCTCGAAATCGTGATGGTCGCCTGCATGGTGGTCATGCTGGTGATGGTGTTCGGCAACGTGTTGCTGCGGCTGTTCTTCAACACCGGCATCGACCTGTCTGAAGAAATACCGCGCTACGCCTTTGTCTGGATGACCTTCCTCGGCGCCATCGTCGGCATGCGCCGGCGCGCGCACCTGGGGGTCGACATGCTGGTGCAGGCGCTGCCTGCGCTCGGGCGACGGGTCTGCTGGGGCATCAGCCAGGCGATCATGCTGGTGTGCTGCGTCTACATCGTCTACGGCACCTGGCTGCAGCACGACATCCTGGCCGGCACCTCGTCGCCGGTGGCGCAGCTCAGCACGCTGTGGGTGTTCGGCGTGAGCTACCTCACGGGCGGCGCGATCGGCCTCATCTGCGTGGTGAACCTGCTGCGCCTGGTCGCCGGCAAGGTCGGCGACGACGAACTTATCGACGTCCATGAGGAGGGGATGGCCGAGGCCCTCGAGGCCGAGCACGAGATGGAACAGCAACAAGCACGCGGAGGCGCCCGGCCATGACCATCTTCGTCTTCATCTCCTCGCTGCTCGGCCTCATGGCGCTGGGCATGCCGGTGGCCTTCGCGCTGATCGGCTGCGGCCTCAGCATGATGTTCTACCTGGGCGTCACCGACCCGCAGATCGTGGTCCAGAACATGTGGGACGGCGCCAACAGCTTCCCGCTGCTGGCGGTGCCCTTCTTCATGCTGGCCGGCGAGTTCATGAACGCGGGCGGCATGACGCGGCGGATCATCATGATGGCCATGTCCTGGGTGGGGCACATCCGGGGCGGCCTCGGCTACGTGGCGGTTGTCGCCGCGGTCATCATGGCTTCGCTCTCGGGTTCGGCGGTGGCCGACACGGCGGCGCTGGCCTCGGTGCTGATCCCCATGATGCGCAACGCCGGCTACGACGTGAACCGCTCCTGCGGACTGATCGCCTGCGGCGGCATCATCGCGCCGGTGATCCCGCCGTCGATCGGCATGATCCTCTTCGGCGTGACCGGCGGGGTCTCGATCACCAAGCTGTTCATCGCCGGCATCGTGCCGGGCGTGCTGATGGGCCTGGCGATCATGCTGGCCTGGCGCTGGTCGATCGGCCGCGACAAGGTCAAGGTCGAGCCGAAGCGAACGATGGCCGAGCGCAGGCTCGCGACCCGCGAGGCGCTGTGGGCGTTGGTGCTGCCGGTGGTCATCGTCGGCGGCCTCAAGATCGGCATCTTCACGCCCACGGAGGCCGCGGTGATCGCGGCGGTCTATTCGCTCTTCGTCGGACTGGTGGTGTACCGCGAGATCAAGCCTTCGGATCTCTTTCGCCTCTTCTACCGCGCGGCCGAGACCACCGCGGTGATCATGTTCCTGGTGTCGGCAGCGGGCGTGTCGGCCTGGCTCATCACGACCGCGGACATCCCGCAGCAGCTGGCCGCGCTGGTCGAGCCGCTGATGGGCAACAAGATGCTGCTGACCTTTGCGCTGATGATGCTGGTCCTGGTGGTCGGCACCGCACTGGACTTCACGCCGACGGTGCTGATCATGACGCCGGTGCTGATGCCGGTGCTCAAGCAGGCCGGCATCGATCCCGTGTATTTCGGCGTGCTGTTCATCATGAACAACGCCATCGGGCTGGTCACGCCGCCCGTGGGCACGGTGCTCAACGTGGTCTGCGGCGTCGCCAGGATTCCGATGAGCGGCGCCATCCGCGGCGTGATGCCTTTCATGATCGCGCAGACCCTCGTGATGCTGCTGCTGGTGGTCTTCCCGGAGATCGTGATGTGGCCGCTTCGCATGATGACGCGTTGAATTCAATCCAAGGAGGAAGTGAAATGGAAGCACTCGTGATCCACGCACCCGGAGACCTGCGCGTCGAGGAAGTGCCGACACCGGCGCTCGGAGCGGGCCAGCTGCTCGTGCGCGTGCGCTGCGGCGGCATCTGCGGCTCGGACCTGCACTACTACCAGCACGGCGGCTTCGGCGCCGTGCGCATCCAGGAGCCGATGGTGCTGGGCCACGAGGTGGCGGGCGTGATCGAGGCCATCGGGAGCGAGGTGACCGGCTTCGCGGCCGGCCAGCGCATTGCCGTCAGTCCGAGCCGGCCCTGCGGGCTGTGCCGCTTCTGCCAGGAGGGCCTGCAGAACCACTGCCTGGACATGCGCTACTACGGCAGCGCGATGCGCACGCCGCATGTGCAGGGGGCGTTTCGCCAGCAGATCGTGGTGGAGACCCACCAGGCGCATCTGCTGTCGGATCGGTTGAGCGACGGCGAGGGCGCCATGGCGGAACCGCTGTCGGTCGCGCTGCACGGCGTGCAACGGGCGGGGTCGCTGCTGGGCAAGAAGGTGCTCGTCACGGGATGCGGACCGATCGGCGCTCTCGCCATCATCGCGGCGCGGCGCGCGGGAGCGACCCATATCGTGGCCACCGACGTGGGTGCCCACCCCTTGAGCAAGGCGCTCAAGGTCGGGGCCGACGAGGTGGTCAATGTCGCCGACGATCCGGAAGGGCTGCGCCGTTTCGGCGCAGAAAAAGGTCAGTTCGACGTGCTCTTCGAGGCCAGCGGCAACGAACGCGCGCTGCGCGCTGCCTTCGACGTCCTGCGGCCTCGCGGCATCGTCGTGCAGCTCGGGCTGAGCGGTGGCGAAATGAGCCTGCCGATCAACACGATCGTTGCGAAGGAATTCGACCTGCGCGGCGTCTTCCGCTTCCACCAGGAATTCGCCACGGCCGTCGAACTGCTCAACAAGGGCCTGGTGGACGTCAAGCCGCTGATCTCTGCCACCTTGTCGTATCGCGATTCGGCGCGCGCATTCGCGCTGGCCGCGGATCGTTCGCAGGCCATGAAGGTGCTGCTGAACTTCGACTGAACGCCACGCCCGGCGCGACGCGGGCGAGTTCTTCGGCCGGGTCATTCCGCTGCGGCGCCATGGCACGCCGGACGAGGTCGCGAAGTCGGTGCTCTACCTCGCCTCGACGCCGAGCGGCTTCGTGACCGGGCGCCTGCTCATGCTCAGTTCGCCAGGCGCGCGATCAGCAGGTCGAGCAGCACGTGCAGTCTTTCCTGGCGTCGCATGTCGCGGTGATAGCCCAGCCAGGTGTCGCGGTTCGGTGGCTCTTCGCCGAGATCGACCCGCTCCAGCTGGGCCATCGAATCGCCGAGTGGACGAGGCAGCACGGCCAGGCCTGCGCCCAGTGCGCACATCCTCGCCTGAACGTCGCGATTGTTGCTTCGTGCAGTCACCGTGGCGTTCGGAAGGATTCCTTTCAGCCAGACCGCATCGGGCATGGCGCCGAGGGCCATGTCCATCGTGACGAGGTCCGTCCCGGTGCCGTCGCCTGCGCTCGGGTGTCTGGCGCCTGTCCTGATGTAGGCCGCGTAGGGGATGGTCATCAGTCGACGGGACACGACCTCCGCATCGTCGAACGGGTAGACCCGAAATACCAGGTCCGCCTCGCGTCGCTGGAGGCTGTGGGCCCTCGCGCTCGTGATCAGTTCGACCACCACGCCGTGTTGAAGCGCCGCATATTCGGTCAGCACCGGCGTGAGAATGTGCTCGCCGAACCAGTGAGAGGACGAGAGGCGGATCACGCCCTCGAGTTCCGGATCCTTGCCCGAGAGTTCACGCTGGAGTGCGAGAGTCTCCGCCTCGATTCGCTCGGCCCGGGGCAGCACCGAGGCGCCTTCATCGGTCAGAACGAAGCCATCGTCCGTTCGCTGGAACAGCGGCTGTCCAATGGCCTCCTCGAGCGCACGGAGCCTTCGTCCCACAGTGGGTTGGCTCTGCCCGAGCTTGCGCGCAGCGGCGCCCAGCGAGCCTTCCTTCGCAATGGCCAGAAAGATCCGCAGGTCGCTCCATTCCATGCGCATCGTGCCATTGTGAATGCACTTTCGACGGATGCGCGCGTCGTTGCCGGGCAACCCGGAAAGTGCCCCGGAGGCGAGGGCCTGTTCATACTATTTCCGGGGTCGCGAAGGCGAGTGGCTCGTCCTGGCATGCCTTCCCTTCGCGTGGCAACGCGAGCCCCGGAAATAGTGTGAACAGGCCCTAACCCGGCCGGATTGCAGCTCAATTGCGTGAACTATGTCAAGTTCGTCGCGATAACTTCCCGGGCCTGCAACGATCGGTTCCCCGGCTCTCTTAAAGTCGGAGCGAAAGGCAACAGCGTTCGGACGCGCCGGGGAATAGGCCTCGGGCGCGACCGGCGAAGTCCTTCATGACTTTCAAGAAACTCCGGATCACCGGGCCCGGGGCTGTTCCCTACCAGCTCGGTCAGCCCATGCATGTCTACGATGCCAACGTTCTGCTCGGAACGCTGGACCCCGTGCCGGTTTCCGGTGCCGGCACGGAAATCCACATCGAGCACTTCGAACCGACCCGGGTCGTACGCGAGGAGCAGCGGCACATCGGGCGGCTGGTGTTCCTCGAGATCTGCGCCTTCATCTCGGAGCACTTCCACCAGGTGCAGGCCATCAGCTTTGCCTTCGCGCGGGAGGTGAGCCTCCTGGGCGGCGGCGTCCAGCAAGCGGCCGCGCGCGTGGAGACGATGGACCGCATCGGCGCCGTCAACGTCCAGATCCGGCCCAAGGCCGACGCGCTGCCGGGGCAGTTCGTGGTCTCGGGCGTCTGGGTCTACAGCGAATCCAGCATGGCGGCGCTGCGCATCGTGCTCGAGGAACAGCGCGCGCTCTATCGCGCGCGGCCGATCACCGTCGGCGTGGCGGACAGGCCCGGGGTGCGCGCCGCGCTGCGGCGGCTGGTCTCCCGGCGCAGGGGCGAATAGCGGCCTCTCCCGTCGGCGGCTGCCGCGGCGATCCCTCGAGCGGGCACAATATGGATTTCGTATACCGCGCACCGGCTGGAGCCATGGAAGCACTGAACATCGAAGGCAAACTGGGCGAGCGCCATGCGCCGCTGACCAAGCTTGTCCTGACGGCGCTGCGCGAACGCATCCTGAGCGGCGAACTGGCGCCGGGCGAGCGCCTGGTCGAGGGCCGGCTTTCCGAGGAACTGGGCGTTTCCCGCATGCCGGTGCGCGAGGCGCTGCGCGCCCTGGCCGCCGAAGGCATCGTCGCCATCGAGCCGCGCCGCGGCGCGACCGTCACCACCTTCACGAAGGATCAGATCCGGGAGATGGTCGAGGTGCGGGCGACGCTCGAGGCGCTCAACGCCAAGCTGGCGGCACGGCGCCACGATCCGGTGCAGATCGCCAAGCTCGAACGCATCCTGGCCGAAGGCTCGCAACTCACCAGCGACGACGACCTGGCCCGCATTTCGGCGCTGAACCTGGAGTTTCACGAAGCGCTGGGCAACGTCGCCGCCAATTCGGTGCTGCAGGACATCATGCGGTCGCTGCGAGAGCGCACCGCGCTCTTCTTCACCGTGAACAACCGCGAGCGCATGCACGCGAACTGGCAGGAGCACGCCGCCATCCTGCGTGCCGTGGTGGCCGGCGACGCCGAGCTGGCATCGCTGCTGGCCGCGCGCCATGTCTACAGTGCCGCCGAGCTGCCGCCGGCGCCCGCCCCGGCGCCGAACACGCCCACCTGAGAGGGCGCCGGATCAGCGTCCGCCGAGCCGGCGCCAGGCAAGACCGGCCAGCGCCACGTCTTCCAGCCCCACGCCGACCGATTTGTAGACCGTGATGTCGTCCCGGGCGCGGCGGCCGGCCACCTGGCCGCTCACGAGCTCGGCCAGTTCGACGATCTTCTCCTCGGGCAGCACGCCTTGCGCGGCCTGGACCAGTTCGCCGGCCTCGCGCAAGGACTGCGGCCGCCACTCGACAGCCACCAGGGCCGCGCGCGACAGCGCGGCGTCGTCGAGCTCGCGGGTCTGCGGCAGGCTGGAGCCGATCGCCGCGATGAAGCAGCCCGGCGGGAGGCGCTCGCCGGCGAACAGCGGCGTGCTGGCGCGCGATGCCGTGACGACGATGTCGGCGCCGTCGAGCGCCTCGTCGGCATTGCACAGCCGAACCGGCACGCCGCATTGGTCGGCGAGGCCTTCTGCCAGGCCCGCGGCGGGGTGGGGCGTGCAGACGCGAATGCTCGCGAGTCCGAAGGCGGCCGCCATTTGCACGGCATGGGCCCGGCCCTGCGTGCCGGCGCCGAACAGCGCCAGCTGCCGCGATTCCGGGCGTGCCAGATGGCGTGCGGCGATCACCGAGCAGGCTGCCGTGCGCAGCCGCGTGATGGCGCCGGCGTCGAAGGAGGCCAGCGGCCGGCCGTCCTCGGTCGAGAACAGCAGGATGACGAAGGAGAACTGCCCCTTGATCGTGGTGTAGACCTTGGCGCCGGCGACGCCCTGGTCGGGAATGACCGCGCCCAGCGTCGAGAGCTTGACGCCGCCGGCCTCGGTGCGGATGCGCGCCTGCATCGCGGCCGTGCGCTCGCCGAAGCGCAGGAAGGCATCGCGCAGCACCTGCTGCGCATCGGCTGGCGAGACCAGCGCGTCGACCATCGAATCGGTGATGTGTTGCATGGCGTCAGTTTTCCACTCCGCTATCGCGTGACCCGCGGCGCATGAAACCGGCGCAACCCGATGCCGGGGATACCGCGGAACCGGCTTTGCCGGGCCGCTGGTATCGCCCCCTCGAGGGGCTGAGGTCCGCGGCTCCGAGCCTGCCTGCGCAGGCTCGGACGGATCCGAAGAGCCGCTGCCTCTGGCAGCGACTCGGGGCGCCGCAGGCGCTTCGGGGGTGTTTCATCCCATGGCTTCGCGCACCAGCAGGGCGATGGCGCCGAAGGCCGACAAGGCCAGCAGCAGGCTGCGCACCGTGCCGCGCGACACGCGGCGGTTCAGCGGTCCCGAGAGCGCGAATCCCGCCACCATCAACGGCAACAGCCAGGCGCTGAGCCCCAGCTCGTGCCGGCCGAAGCGCCCGACGCTGGCCAGCATCGCCAGCGAGAAGGCGGCTCCGACGAAGAAGACGCAGCCCAAGGTGGCGCGCAGCCGCGGTGGCGGCAGATACTGCATCACCAGCGCGAACGGCGGCGCGCCCGCGGAGGTGATGGTGCCCATCAGCCCCGAGGCGATGCCGGCGCCGACCATGTTGCCGCGCGAGGCGTCGATGCGGCGGCCGCTCAGGCTCAGCACGACGCCGGCCAGGATGAACAGCGCGAACAGCACGGTCAGCAGCTCGGTCGGAAGCAGCAGCAGGCACACCGCGGCCCCCAGCGTGCCCAGCACGCGGCCGACCAGCGCCACGCCGGCGGCGCCCCAGTCGACCTGGTCGAACTCCCGCAGCGCGGACATCAGGGCCAGCGGTCCGCCGAGCGCGAGCAGCGGACCCGGCGCGAGCTCCGGGTAGAACAGGGCGGCGATCGGTGCCGAGAACATCGCGAAGCCGACCCCGCCGATGCCCTGCAGGCAGGCACCCACGAGCACCATCGCGGCCATGCCGGCGTAGTGGCCCAGGCTCATGCCCTCGGGCAGCAGGGAGGCGATCATTTCCGGATGTCTCGCGGCCGCCATGAGACGGCGATGTCGCCGTTCACGAAGGTTTGGCAGGCCATGCGCCAGCCCTGCTTCATCTCGTCCTCCGACAGGTGCCTCCTTTCCTTCGCCTTGATGGCGTCGGTGTGCTGGAGGCCGGTCTCGATGCGGCACTTGCAGGTGCCGCAGAGGCCGCCGCCGCACTTGAACGGGATGCCGCCCTGCTCGCGCAGCGAGATCCGCAGCAGGTTGCCGCCTTCGGGTGCGGAGACGACCTTGGCGTTGTTGCTGAGAAAGGTGATCTGGATCATGGAAGAAAGGAGGCGATGCGGGCGCGGCGTGGGAAAGATCAGCTCGGCAGCAGCAGCACGTCGGCGTCGCCTTCGCGCACCAGCTGCCGCAGCGCGGCGCGCGCCCGCTCGACGGTCTCGAAGGTCTCGAAGAACTTGACCGGCACGTGGTTGACGACCTCGGGCGGTGTCTCGTCGATCACCGCGACGCGGCAGTCCGACATCAGCTCCGCGATCACGAAGCGCGCCTTGCAGCGGCCAAAGAAGAAGTAGTCGCAGGACTCGACGTGCCTGAGTCCTTCGACGAGTTCGGTGCGGAACTGTCCGGGCTTGCTGGTCAGTATCAGGTACATGGTCGGAGCAGGCCTCAGGTCGGCAGCGCGTCGTCCTGCGCCAGTTCGATGTCCTGCTGCACCCAGAGCTGGCAGGCCAGGCGCCAGCCGGCGTCGAGGCGCTCGCCGAGCTGCTTCTTCTCCTTCCAGTTCGGCGGCGGCAGGTGCTCGGCACCGCCCAGCACGCGGCAGGCGCACTTCGAGCACTTGCCCATGCCGCACTCGTAGCGCAGGTGGGGATAGGGAAACTGCTTGATGCCGGCGCGCACCACCAGGTTGGTGTTGTCCCTGACCTCGTCGCGATAGACCTGGCCGCCTTTGTGAAAGGTGATGATGGGCATGCGCGCGGCAGAGTGCAGGGGGAACGAGGAGGCTCAGGCGGCTTCAAGCACCGGTCGCGCGGCGGTCCCGGGGGCCTCGACCGCCACGTAGTCGTGGTACAGGGCCGTCGTGTAGAGCAGGCGCATCTGGGCGCCGACCTCGCAGATCTTCAGGCAGCGCTGCTGCAGTTCGACGGTGGTCGCGTGCTCCAGCACGATCTGGTAGCCGCGCTCGCCGTGGATCTCGTCCGAGACGATGTGCAGGTCGAAGAACTCCACCTCTTCGTCCGTGAAGCCGTACTTCTCGCGCAGCGTGGGCGTCTGCTTGCGGTAGATCGAAGGCACCTGGGATTCGAGTCCCACCACCAGGCCGGCGACGGCCACGATCGGGTCTTCGCGCATCGCGACGGCATAGCACCAGCTTTGCAACCCGCGCGTGGTCGGCGACATGTTGTCGGGATCGGTCACGCGCTCGCGCGTGGTGCCGCAGGCTTCGGCGAAGCGGATCAGCAGATCGGTGTGGCGATCGCCGCCGATTTCTTCCTCGTACATGTTGGCCAGCAGGAAATCCTTGGCTTCGGTGTAGCGCTCGGGCATGCGCGCATAGAGGTAGCCCAGGTAGTCGGCGAAGGGACCGACGTAGTGATAGTGGTTCTCGGCCCAGCGCGCCAGATGCGCACGGCTCAGCGTGCCGCCGGCCCAGGCGAGGCTGAACGGGGAGGTGTTGGCGCTCTTGCCCTTGATGGCGTTTTCGAGAGCGGTTCGGAATTCGTCGCGGTTCATGAGAGCGGGCATGGCGGGGCTCCTGGTCGAGGTGGCTGGGGAGTGAGAGCGGAAATTAGAGCTCTTAATGAATACTGTATACCAAGATTCGTTGGATCACAAGGATTGATCTCTTGGATGGTCGAGGGTTGCTGTTTTTAACGGTATACAGTATTCTTTTAAGCATCCCAATGCCATCGCTTGCCCGACATGACCCACGCTTCATCGCCTGCCTTCCAGAACCACATCGACGGTGCCTGGGTATCCAGCTGCACCGGCCGGACCTTCGACAACCTCAATCCCGCCGATTCGCGCGAGGTGGTCGGCCGTTTCCAGGCCTCGTCCGCCGACGACGCCAAGGCCGCCGTGGCGGCAGCGGCGGTGGCCTTCGATGGCTGGAAGAAGACCCCGGTGTCCAGGCGCGCCGCGATCCTCAACACCGCCGCGCAGTACCTGGAGACCCATGCCGCGCAGTTCGGCGAGGAACTGACGCGCGAGGAGGGCAAGCCGCTGGCCCAGGCCAGGGATGAGATCCTGCGTTCGGCGCAGACGCTGCGTTTCTATGCGGTGGAGGGCCAGTCCTTCTCGGGCGAGACTTTCCCGCAGGACGATCCCGATATGGTGGTCTACAGCCAGCGCGAGCCGCTCGGCGTGGTGACGGTCATCAGCCCGTGGAACTTCCCGGTGTCGATCCCGGCGCGCAAGATCGCGCCGGCGCTGGTCGCCGGCAACACCGTGGTCTTCAAGCCCTCGTCGGACGCGCCGCTCTCGGGCCTGCGGCTGGCCGAGGCGCTGATCCAGGCCGGCCTGCCGAAGGGCGTGCTCAACTTCATCACCGGGCGCGCCTCGGAGGTCGGCCCGGCGATCACCGAATCGCCCGCGGTGCGCGCCATTTCCTTCACCGGCTCGACCGCCGCGGGCGAGCAGATCCACCGCGCCGCCGCGATGACCACCCGCACGCAGATGGAACTCGGCGGCAAGAACCCGCTGATCGTCATGGACGACGCCGACCTCGACCGCGCGGTCGACCTGGTCGTCAAGGGCGGCCTCTCGCTCAGCGGCCAGGCCTGCACCGRCACCAGCCGCGTGCTGGTGATGAAGTCGGTGATGGGCGCCTTCACCGACAAGCTGGTCGCCCGGGTGCGCACATTGAAGATCGGCAGCGGCATGACGCCCGGCATGGACCTGGGCCCGCTCGCCACCCGCAAGCAACTGGAGACGGTGCTCGCCTACATCGCGATCGGCAAGTCGGAAGCCACGCTGCTGTGCGGCGGCGAGCCGCTCGCCGATGGCGAGTTCGCCCACGGCTTCTACGTGACACCGGCGATCTTCACCGGCGTGACGCAGCAGATGCGCATCGCGCGCGAGGAGATCTTCGGCCCGGTGATCGCGCTGATCGAGGCCGACGGCTACGACGATGCGATCGCCAAGGCCAACGACACCGACTACGGCCTCTCGGCCGCCATCGCCACCACCAGCCCGGTGCATGCGCACCGCTTCGCGCAGGACATCCAGTCGGGCACCGTGAAGATCAACCGCACCACCACCGGCAACCTGATCAACGCGCCCTTCGGCGGACTGAAGCGCTCGAGCACCTCGACCTTCCGCGAGTCGGGCCGCACCGGCCTCGAGTTCTATACGCAGATCAAGACCGTCTACCGCGGCTGCTGATCCTTCCTTTTCCTCTCGCAAAGATCGCCCATGAAAACCGCACTCAAGCTCGAACTCGAAGAAGCCCGCCTGATGATCGCTGCCGCCATCCGCAAGGCGGAAGAAATCGGTGTGCTCGAGACCATCTGCATCGTCGACGACGGCGGCTACCCGATCGCCATGGACCGCATGGACGGCGCCCGCATCACGGGCCCGCAGATCGCCTGGAACAAGGCCTTCACGGCCGCCGGCCACAAGCGCTCGACCCACCTCTTCAACACCCTGCCCAACGGGCCGGCGCTGCCGGGCAACGAGGCCTTCGGCATCCAGTGGAGCTTCGAGGGCAAGTTCGCGGTCTTCGTCGGCGGCTTCCCGATCGTGGTCGACGGCAGCGTCATCGGCGGCGTCGGCCTCTCGGGCGGCAATGGCGAGCAGGATACGAAGTGCGGCGTGGCCGCGCTGCAGGCCCTGCACGCACTGCTCGAAGCCCAGGGCCACGCCGTGCTGGTCGAGGCCGACATCAAGAAATAGGGCCGCATCGCCCCGACGACCGAAGGACGGACCATGGCCTTTCGCATCCGACTGCTCGAGACGGCGCAGTGCTTCGATGCCGCGCCCGGCGAATCGGTGCTCGACGCCGCGCAGCGCCACGCGCTGCGTCTGCCGCACGAATGCCGCTTCGGTGGCTGCGCGACCTGCCGCATCAAGCTGGTCGAAGGCACGGTGCGCTACGACGATTTTCCGCCCGGGCTGACGGCCGAGGAGGCGGCCGATGGCTATGCGCTGGCCTGCCAGGCCCGGCCGGCCAGCGATCTGGTGATCAGCGCCGCGCGGCGCTTGCCGCCTTGCTCCGAGCCGGCGCGCCACCTGGCCACGGTGACGGGCGTGCGGCCGCTCGGCGACGCGGTGCTGCACCTGTTGCTCGAAGTGCCGCCCGAAGCCGACTTGCTGTACCGCGCCGGCCAGTACATCAACATCCTGCTGCCCGACGGCGCCCATCGCAGCTTCTCGATGGCGTCGCGGCCGCATCCGCAGGCGCTCGACTTCCACATCCGGCGCGTCCCCGACGGCCGTTTCACCGGCGGCGAGGCCGCGCGGCTTCGGCCCGGCGACCGGCTGCCGGTCGAGCTGCCGCACGGCAGCTTCTGCTTTCATGCGGAGGACTACCGGCCGCTGCTGATGGTGGCGACCGGCACCGGCCTGGCGCCGATCAAGAGCATCCTGGAGTCGCTCATGGACGACGAGGACTGCCCGCCGGTGAGCCTCTACTGGGGCATGCGCACCGAAGCGGACCTGTACCTGCACGACGAGATCCGGTCCTGGGCCGACCGCTTCGACGATTTTCGCTACGTGCCCGTGCTGTCGCGCGCCGATGCCGGCTGGCGCGGGCGCCGCGGCCACGTGCAGCAGGCGGTGCTGGAGGATTTCGGCGACCTGTCGGAGCACGCGATCTACCTCTGCGGCTCGCCGGCGATGATCGGCGACGCGAAGCGGGTCTTCCTGGCGCGCAATGCCAGCATCGACCATCTGTACAGCGACAGCTTCACCTTTCAATCCACCGCCGCGGCCTGATCCGCGGCACGCAAGGAGTCCCGATGGACCTCGGCATCTCGCAGCGCACGGCGCTGGTCTTCGGCGGCAGCCGCGGCATGGGCCGCGCCTGCGCGCGGCAGCTGGCGCTGGAAGGCGCGCAGGTCGTGATCGCCGCGCGCACCGAGGCCACGCTGCGCCAGGCGGCGGCCGAGCTGTCGGCCGAAACCGGCGCGGCGCTGCGCTTCGTGGTCGCCGACATCACGACCGCCCCGGGCCGCGATGCGGCGCTGGCGGCCTGCCCGTCGCCCGACATCCTGGTCAACAACGCCGACGGCCGGCCGCCCGGCGATTTCCGCGGCTGGTCCACGGCCGACTGGCATGCCGCGCTCGACGCCATGATGCTGGGCCCGATCGAGATGATCCGGCGCACGGTCGACCCGATGATCGAACGCGGTTTCGGGCGCATCGTCAACATCGTCTCGCGCAGCGTGAAGACGCCGCAGGCCGAGCTGGGCCTGTCGAACGGGGCCCGCTCGGGCCTGGTCGGCTTCGTCGCCGGCCTGGCGCGCCAGACGGTGCGGCACAACGTGACGATCAACAACATCCTGCCCGGCGTGTTCGCGACCGATGCGCAGCGCCATCACGTCGAGGGGCTGGTGAAGCGCGAGGGCCGGTCCTTCGACACCTTGTGGGAGGAGCGCGGCCGCAACAACCCGGCGGGCCGCTTCGGCCGTGCCGAGGAGGTCGGCGCACTCTGTGCGTACCTGTGTTCCGCGCACGCCGGCTACCTCACGGGCCAGAGCCTGCTGATCGACGGCGGCGCCTACCCGGGGACTTTCTGAGACCTTGTGGGACAGATCAAGAAACTGCAAAGCAGTTTTTGCTCTGTCCTCAACTGACTAGGCGTATTAGCCCTAGTCGATTGGCCAAGGCCCTCACTTCGCCCGCAGCCGCGTGCCGACCTCGTCCACGCCCAGCACGTCGCCGAAGAACAGCATCCAGTTGTGCAGCGCGTGCACGTGCTCTTGCGGCGTGACGGCCGAGAGCGCGTCCTCGACCATCACTGTGGCGTAGTTCATCATCATCGCGTCGCGCGCCGTCGACTCGCAGCAGACGTTGGTGACGGTGCCGCCGATCAGCACGGTCTCGATGCCGCGCGCTTTCAGAACGTCGTCGAGCGACGACGAGCCCGGCACCAGGGCGCTGTAGCAGCGCTTGATCACGCGCGGGTCTTCCGGCTGGGCGTCCAGGCCCGGCGCCAGCGCGAAGCCGGCGTGCGAGAAGGCGAGCTCGCGCAGCCGGCGCGCGCTGCGCTCGGGCGTCAGCATGTAGGCGTGATGGTGCGACCAGAAGCGGTCGGCGCCGTCGGAGCAGGTCTGGACCCAGACCACGGTGCCGCCGGCCTCGCGCAGCGCCGCGGCGAGCTGGTTGACCTTGCCGAAGGTGGCGCGCGCCGGTGCGCATTCGCCCATGAAGCCGGGCTGCGTGTAGTAGTTCTGCAGGTCGACCACGACGAAGGCGGTGCGGCTCGCGTCGAAGCGGGGATACGGGTGCAGGGTGCCTTGCCGCGCGATCACGCGGTCGACGATCCAGGCGGGGAAATCCATCGTGTGTCCTCGGAATCGGCGGCGCTCAGCCGTAGCGGCGCGCCAGGGCGTTCTCGATGCGGGCGATGACGAGGTACATCAGCGCCGACATCAGGGCCAGCACCACGATCGCGGTCATCACGATGTTGAGCTTGAAGATCTGGCTGCCGTTGACGATCAGGAAGCCCAGGCCCTCGCTGGCCGACTGGAACTCGCCGACGATCACGCCGACCAGCGACAGCCCGATGTTCATCTTGAGCGCGGCGATCAGGGTCGGCACGCTGCCGGGCAGCACGACCATGCGCAGCACCTGCGCCCGACTCGCACCCAGGATCGTCGCCAGCTTGATCTTGTTCGGGTCGGTGGCCTGGAAGCCGTCGTAGGCGACCATGATCGTGACGAAGATCGCGATCGCGACCGCCATGCCGTACACCGAGTACTCCGAGCCGAGCCAGATGTAGAAGATCGGCACGAAGGCGATCTTCGGCATCGCGTTGGCGACCACCAGGAAAGGGTCGAGCACCTTGTTGGCGAAGCGCGACCACCACAGGCCGGCCGCGATCGCGACGCCGAACACCATGCTGAGCACGAAGCCGACCAGGGTCGCCTTGAAGGTGGCCCAGGTGTGCGTCAGCAGGTTGCCGTGCTGCAGCAGGTCGACGAAAGTCGGCCACAGTGCGCTCGGGTAGCTGGTGAGCATCGGGTTGACCAACTTGGTCTTCGCCAGGAATTCCCAGAGGCCGAAGAAGGCCGCGAGCAGCAGCAGCCGGCTGGCGAGCACCAGCGTCTTCTCGCGGCGCTGGCGCGCCAGCCACTTGGCGTAGGCCGCGCTGGGGCTCTTGTCGGCCGTCGACGGGGGCTGCGCGGGCACGGCTGCTGCGGGTATCGTCATCGAGGGGATTGCATTCATTTGTGCGCTCACGGTCATCCTTCGACGTGCACGTCGAGCTCGTCCCAGAGCGTGCCGAAGTAGGTGTTGAATTCGGGCAGGGCGCGGGCCTCGAGGGGCGTCGGCCGCTTGCCGTGGCTGGGAAAGCGCATCAGGTGTTCGGACTTGATGCGGCCCGGGCGGCGCGACAGCACCACCACGCGGTCGGTCATCGCGATCGCCTCGCCGATGTCGTGCGTCACCAGCACCACCGACTTGCCCTCGCTGCGCAGCACCTCGACCACTTCGTCGGCGATCGCCAGCCGGGTCTGCGAATCGAGCGCCGAGAACGGCTCGTCGAGCAGCACCACGTCGGGGTTGGTGACCAGCGTGCGGGCCAGTGCCACGCGCTGGCGCATGCCGCCCGAGAGCTGGCGCGGGTAGTGGTGCAGGAAGTCCCCCATGCCGCACTTGTGCAGCAGGTGGATGGCGCGCTCGCGGGCCTCGCGCATGTTGCGCTTCTGGATCTGGGCGCCGAGCAGGGCGTTGTCGAGGATGCTGCGCCACTCGTAGAGGTAGTCCTGCTGCAGCATGTAGCCGATGCTGGGCGACGGGCCGTTGACGGGTTTGCCGTCGACCCTCACGCTGCCGGCCGAGGGTTCGAGGATGCCGGCGATGATCGACAGCAGCGTGCTCTTGCCGCAGCCCGACTGGCCGATGATGCTGACGAACTCGCCGGGCGCGACCGCCAGCGAGATGTTGTCGAGCGCCTGGGTCTCGCCCTGCAGCGTGAAATAGCGCAGCGAGACGCTGCGCACGTCGATGCGCGGCCGCCCGGCCGCGAAACTGTCCGCCGCCGCCATCATTTGGCCTTGGCCGCGAAGTCGGTCACCACGACCTGTTCGTACTTCACGCGCTTTCCGCTCTCGAGCACGCCGCTGGTCGTCAGCATGTCCTGCAGCTGCTCGATGGCCGCCTTCTCGACCAGCGGCGAGGTCTTCCACAGCTTGTAGCCGCGATAGCGCTCGATGGCCTTCATCAGCTCGGGCTGCGACATGCCGGGGAAGAACTCGGCAACCTGCCTGGCGAGGTCGGCGGCGGGCGCCGACTGCACGTACAGCTGGGCGCGTGCCACGGCGTTTGTCCAGGCCTGCAGCACCTCGGGGTTCTTCTGCATGAAGGTGTCGGTGGTGGTGAACACCGTGTAGTCGACCGGGCCGACCTCGCTGCCGATGGACGCCATCACGTAGCCGTTGCCGTCTTTCTCGAGGTTGCCGGCCTCGGGCTCCAGGAAGATGGCGTAGTCGTTCTGGCCGGCCATCCAGGCGCCGGTGCGCGCGGCGGGGCCGATGTTGTTGACCAGCTTCAGGTCCTTCTTGGGGTCGAGTCCGTGCTTGCGCATCGCGGCTTCCAGGAAGACGTCGGGATTGGAGCCCGGGCGGAAGGCCATCACCGACTTGCCCTTGAGCTGGTTCCAGTCGAAGTTGCCGCTGGCCGGCTTGCGCGCCATCAGCAGGAAGCCGTCGGTCGCCGTCAGGCCGGCGAAGATCTTCGGCTTGGCCGGCGACTCGCTGTTGGCCACGTAGATGGACGCCTCCGGGCCGATCAGCACGATGTCGGCGCTGCCGRACAGCAGCGCCGCCATGCCCTTGTCGGTGCCCTGCGAGGTCTTCATCCCGACGTCGAGGCCGGCATCCTTGAAGTAGCCCTGGTTCAGGGCGACGTACATCGGCACGTACAGCACCGAGCGGATCACTTCTTCGTAGCGCACCTTGGTCAGGGGCTTGGCCGGCTGCGCGGCGGCCTGACCGGCAAGGGACACGAGGCCCGCCGCCATGGCGAGCGCCGGTACGAGTCGGACGAGGGCCGGTAGACGGCGCGAAATGAGGGACATGTTGACCTCCGGTGTGAATGAATTAATACAGTATGCAAAACATGGGCCAGAAAGCAATCCTGCATTGCAGCAGTGCGAGAGCCCTTGCCGGCCTGCCAGGCGAGGGCCCGGTTTGGCGCCTCTCTCTCTTGAAAATGCTCGTTTTCGGAGCGTTCTCGCACCATGCGGGCGCGCGCGAATCGGTCTTAGAGCGTTTACCCGCATGGCCTGAACTTTGCATAGTTGGAATACTGTATACCGAAATATCGCCGCTTCTTCTACAGAACAACCCCAACTCCACGAGAGGTTCCAGAATGGATTCCGTCCCTGTCACCGCCGCCCACTGGGTCTACCTGCTCGGCGTCGGCGCCATCATCCTGACGATGATCTTGCGCGCCAATGTCGTCGTGCCTTCGATCGTCGCCACCTTCTGCGTCGCGCTGGCCTGGACGCACAGTCCGGTGGCCGCACTGGGCAGCATCTTCAATGCGAGCTTCGTGGCGGCCAAGGAACTGTTCAACATCTTCCTCGTCATCGCGCTCATGACCGCGCTGCTCAATGCCCTGAAGGCCCTGCAGTCCGACATCCGGATGGTCGAGCCCTTCCGGGCGATCATGAAGAACGGGCATGCGGCCTACCTCGTGCTGGCCGGCATCACCTACCTGATCTCGCTGTTCTTCTGGCCGACGCCGGCGATCCCGCTGGTCTCGGCGGTGCTGCTGCCAGCGGCGATCGCGGCCGGCCTGCCGCCGCTCGCCGGCGCCGTGGCGATCGCGATCGCCGGCCAGGGCATGGCCTTGTCGTCGGACTACGTGATCGGTGTCGCGCCCGGCATC